>DASXJI010000072.1:0-6516 GCA_036497495.1 Mycobacterium sp. | reverse complement strand
AGGACATCTGAACAAGCAAGATGTCGGTATGAGCCGATTGGCGCCGTCGTTGGTCGAACTTGCGGCTCGATTCGGGATCGCCACCGACTACGACGACTGGAGCGGTCGCCGAGTCGGTGTCCCGGAAAGCACATTGGTAGCAGTGCTGGCAGCGCTCGGCGTCCCCGCCGCTGACGAGGCGGAACGCAACGCGGCGCGGATTGTGCACGAACGCGCGCACTGGTCGCGCGCCCTGCCGCCGACCATCCTGAGCCAGGCTGGCACGCAGACAACGTTCTGGGTGCACGTAACCCACGGTCAGCCGGCCGAGGTGTGGATGGCGCTCGAAGATGGGACTGTTCGCACCGGGATACGGCAGGTCGACAACTTCACCCCACCGTTCGACCTGGACGGACGCCGGATCGGGGAAGCGAGCTTCCTGCTGCCCGACGACCTGCCACTGGGCTATCACCGGGTACATCTGCGCTCCGGCGAGCACGAGGACAGCGCCGCGGTGATCGTGACACCGGCCTGGCTCGGCGTGCCCGAGCGCCTCGGCGCTCGTCGCACCTGGGGATTGGCCGCGCAGTTATATAGTGTCCGGTCCCGCCGGTCCTGGGGTGTCGGCGACCTCACCGATCTCGTTGACCTTGCAGTGTGGTCGGCGTCGGTTTACGGCGCCGGCTACGTGCTGGTCAACCCGTTGCACGCGGCGGAGCCGACCTCTCCCATGGAGCCGTCGCCATATCTGCCGGCGTCGCGCCGCTTCGGCAACCCGCTGTATCTGCGCGTCGAGGCCGTTCCGGAATTCGCCGACCTGCGTAAACGCCGCCGGGTGCGGCGATTGCGCCGAGATTTGCAACATCGCGTGGCCGCGCTGGACTCCATCGACCGCGACGCCGCGTGGAAGGCCAAGCGGGCGGCGCTGAAACTCGTCTACCGGGTTCCACGAACTGCCGGCCGCGAACTGGCGTACTCGGCATACCGCGACCGCGAGGGCGTTGCGCTCGATGACTTCGCCACCTGGTGTGCACTGGCCGAGGAGTACGGCGGCGACTGGCACGAGTGGCCCGAGTCGGTGCAGCATCCCGGCGCCGACGGTGTCGCAGACTTCGTCGCCGGGCATCAAGCGGCGGTGGATTTCCATCGGTGGCTGCAATGGCAGCTTGACGAGCAGCTCGCCGCCGCGCAGTCGCAGGCGATTTCGGCGGGAATGTCGCTGGGGATCATGCACGACCTCGCCGTCGGCGTGCATCCCAACGGCGCCGATTCGTGGGCGCTGCAGGACGCGTTGGCCCTCGGGGTGTCCGCCGGCGCGCCGCCGGACGAGTTCAACCAGCTAGGCCAGGACTGGTCGCAACCGCCGTGGCGCCCGGACCGCCTCGAAGAGCTGGAGTATCAACCGTTCCGCGCCTTGATCCGCAGCGTGCTGCGGCACGCCGGCGGGGTGCGCATCGACCACATCATCGGCTTGTTCCGGCTGTGGTGGATTCCGAAGGGCCAGGCCCCCACCGAGGGCACCTATGTCCGTTATGACCACGAGGCGATGATCGGCATCGTCGCGTTGGAGGCTTATCGCGCCTTGGCGTTGGTGGTTGGCGAGGATCTGGGCACCGTTGAGCCATGGGTGCGCGACTATCTACGGGGACGCGGCGTGCTCGGCACGTCGATTCTGTGGTTCGAACTGGACCGCGACGGTGGTGGCGGTCCGCTGCCGGCCGAGCGCTGGCGCGAGTATTGCTTGTCGTCGGTGACCACTCACGACCTACCGCCGACCGCTGGCTATCTCGCTAACGAGCATGTGCGCCTAAGGGATTCGCTGGGTTTGTTGACCCGGCCGGTCGAGCAGGAGGTGGCAGCCGCCGAGGCCGAGCGGGCGGCGTGGCTGGCGGAGTTGCGTCGGGTCGGCCTGCTGTCGAAACACGCCGACGTCGAGGAGACCGTGCTCGCCCTGCACAGGTATTTGGGCCGGACGCCGTCGCGGCTGCTTGGCCTTGCCCTGACCGACGCCGTTGGCGATCAGCGCACGCAGAACCAACCGGGCACCACCGATGAATATCCCAACTGGCGGGTTCCGCTGAGTGGTCCCGATCGCCGCCCGGTCCTGCTCGAAGACGTGTTCACCGACCACCGGGCGATCGCTCTGGCCGAAGCCATGCGGGCCCAGACGGCGGTCCGCCCGACCGAAACCACCTGTTAGCTTCAATTTGCATGAAGACCGTGAAATTCGCCGTCGTCGCCCCGGTCGCTGCCGGTGTCACCGCAGACCCGCGGTGGATGGCGGCATTCGCTAGCCACGTTGAAGAATGCGGCTTCGAATCGATCGTTGCCGTCGAGCACACCGTCCTGGCGACTCGCTATGACAGCGTCTATCCGTACGACCCTTCGGGCCGTGTGGAATTGGCGTCTGACTGCCCAGTCCCCGATCCGCTCGACCTGCTGGCGTTTCTCGCCGCCCACACCGATCGACTCGGGCTGGCCACCGGAGTTCTGGTGCTGCCCAACCACCATCCAGTCGTGCTGGCTAAACGTGCGGCTACCGTCGACGCGTTGTCGGGTGGAAGGCTTCGGTTGTGCGTCGGCGTGGGCTGGCTGCGAGAAGAGATCGAGGCGTGCGGCACCGAGTTCGAAAGCCGGGGTCGACGTGCCGACGAGCAGTTGGCGGTGCTGCGGGCGTTGTGGGATCCGCAGCTAGACGGCGTCACTCATCACGGCGAGTTCTTCGAGTTTGCGAATGCCGTCTGCAGTCCGAAACCAATTGCCGGGAAGCATCTTCCGGTACATGTCGGGGGGCACAGTAAAGCAGCGGCTCGGCGGGCCGGTCGCTTCGGCGACGGCTTTCAGCCGTTGGGCATGGCCGGTTCCCGGCTCGAGGCAATGCTGGAGCTGATGCGCGACGAGGCGACGGCCGCCGGACGCGATCCGGCAGATATCGAAGTGTCGCTCGGCCATTCGGTTACCAAAGTCGACCCCGAACGCGCTGGGCGATTGGTCGCCCAAGGTGCCGATCGACTGGTGCTGGCCATGCCGCCGACCGCCGATCTCGAGCAGGCCAAGGACGAGCTGTCGGCCTGCGCCCAACGGCTTTCCCTGTCGACATGACGCTCAGCGGGCTCGACCGGTCAGCTCTCACCGACCTCGTACACCGTTACGCCGCAGATGTTGACGACCGCCGATTCGATGCTGTCGCAGATCTTTTCACCGAAGACGCGGCGTTGACACTCCCTGATCCGCCGACGACGTTGGAACCTGTTCGCCAGCACCGCGGTCGTGCGGCCATCAGGGATGCGGCGGCTACCGTCGCTGCCACAATCCGCACCCAGCACGCCGTTGTTGGCGAAGTCTATGACGCCGGTCCCCAACCCGGAACTGCCCGCGGGCGCATCGCCTGCGTTGCGCATCACTGGATCCAGCATGGGGATCAGCTCCGGGACGTGACGTGGCATCTGCGATACGACGACGAATATCAGTGCGTCGACACGAAGTGGCAGATTCGCAGCCGGATTTTGACGATCGACGCCATTGACAACCGGCAGGTGCGGCAGGTGCGAGGCGCATCTCCGGGCTGAGAGCCGATCAGCCTGTGGTCCCCCGGCGGGCGACGTCTTCGAGTAGATCAGCTGCCCTGGTGAGGCTTTCGGCCGGTGTGCTCATTTGCGTCGCCACCGTGCGGGCCTGTGCGGCGTATCGCGAAGAGAGGATCTGGTGCAGGTCGGCGGTCAGCGAATCCAGGGTGCTGTCCGAAAAGCGCCTTCCGAAGCCGACTTCGAGGTATTCGGCGGTGGCCGCCCACATCGGCTGATCGAGCCCGTTCCAGAGGATCAACGACGGAGTTCCAGCGCGCAGGCCGGCTGCCGTGGTACCGGCGCCGCCGTGGTGAGCGACGGCGCAGCAGGCCGGGAATACGGCCGCATGGTTCACCTCTCGGACGACCTTGACGTTCTCTACATTCTGGGCACCGCTAAAGTCGTTGGCGCCCAGGCATATCAAGGCTCGAGCGCCGACCCGCGAACACGCTGCGCCGATCACGGCGATCGTGTCAGCCGGCGCGGGCATTGGTGTACTGCCGAAGCCGAAGTACACGGGCGGCGGTCCAGCAGCGGTCCACGACAGCACCTCGTCGTCGGTGTCGGTGGGTAATTGGAGCGTCAGCGCGCCGACGAATGGCCGCCGATCGTCTTCAGCCGCCCATTGAGCCGCCAACGCGGGCAGGCAAAGCTCCTCGTACGCCTGGATCTCCAGCGGCCGCTCGCCCGGTCGCGGTTCATCGGGCAAGCCCAGCGCCTGGCGCTGGGCGCGATCAGCGTGCGTCGTCGCACCGGCCTGAAGAGATTCGGGCTGCAAGATCTGCGACGGGAAGAAGTGCAGCGCCGCCAGCGGAATACGGCGGTACTCAGCGACATTGGCGGCTGGCACCTGCTCGGTCATCCCTGCCACCAGCAGGTCGGCGTCATCGGTCAAAGACGCCAACGTCGTGTGCTTCTCCGCCACGACCTGAGCAACGTATTCGACGGCTTGCGGGATTGCGCTAGCTGGGTGCTGCAGCATCCGGGTGAAGTCCTCGTCGCCGAGGAGTTCCTGCCAATCCCGTCCATACGGGACCGAAACAAGACCCGCCGTCTCGACGTACGCCCGCATCTCCCGCGGCACCGTTGCGGCGATGCGTACGTCGTGACCTCGGCGGAGCAGTTCCGCGCCGACGGCGATAGCGGGCTCGACATCGCCACGGCTGCCATAGGCCGCCACGACGATCTTCATGGGAGGAAATTTAACCTGCCGTGACGCGTGTCAGCCGGTTTGTGGCAGTGGGATGCCTTCGCTGGTGGAGAATTCGGCGTCGCTCTGTGTCGAGAGTCCGAGCGACACCACCGACCGGGCAAACAAAGCGTCGGTCAGATAGGCGAGCGTGACCGCCCAGCGGTTGACGCCTCGCGGGATGGCATACAGGTGGTAGGCGCGGGTGACGACTTTGGCCGGGAAGCCGGACAGCGGAATGTTCAGCGGGTTCGCCACCGCCTGCCGCGGACCCAGGTCGACGACCAGCCCCATGTCGTGGTGTTTGTATTCGCGGCTCTTGCCGTGTCCAAGGCTGGCGGCGACGTTGTTGCCGAGCGTCTTTCCTTGGCGAGTCGCGTGCTGCGCGGTGGGTGGGGTGATTTTGCCCGGCTGGGTGACGTCGGGCACCGCGGCGGCATCGCCGGCCGAGAACACGTCGGGATGGCCGGGCACCGCGAGATCGGTCTGCACCTTCAACCGCCCCTTTTCGGTCGGCAGATCGAGCGTCTTGATGAGCGGTGCGGCGGTCACCCCCGTCACCCAGGCGACCGTGCGGGCGTTTACCCGTGACTTGTCGCTGAGGACGACGTGGTCCGAGTGAACCTCGTTCAGAGTCAAGCCCAATCGGACGTCGACCCCGCGTCGTCGCAAGACTCGCTGCGCGCGAGCTCCCAACTTCTCACCGACCTCCGGCATCACCTGTTCGGCAAGGTCGAGCAGCAGGAATTTCACCGAGTCCGGGTCGAAACCCATCTGCTTGGCGGCCGCGTGGGCCAGTGCGCGGAGCTGCAAGACGAGCTCCGTGCCGGAATACGATGCGCCCACCACGACGATGGTGCGTCGAGCGTTCGCCACCTCGGCGTCCTCTTCCAAGCAGGACAACTCCAATTGCTCCAGAACGTGATCGCGGAGATAGAGCGCCTCGGCGGTCGACTTCAATCCCCTTGCGTACTGCGCCAATCCAGGAATATCGAACAGACGGGTCACCGAACCGGGAGTCAACACCAGGCGGTCCCAGGACAGCTCGCGGGTGCGCTGTTCGAGATCGGTGAATTGCAGCCGGTGGTCATCCAGGTCGACGCGATCCACTCGGCCGCGTATCGCGCGCACCCCCTTGAGGGCCCCGGCCAGTGGTATGGCGACAAATCGCGCATCGACCACTCCGCCGGCAACGTCCGGCAGCAGCGGCGTGTAGAGCATGTAGTCGACCGGCGAGATGATCGTGATGTCGACATCGGTTTTGCGCAGACGGCGGGCCAGGCGCCGCGCGCACTCGAAGCCGGTAAATCCACTGCCCACAATCACGACCGACGTCACCATGTCCTTGTTGCCACCTGGCGGCAATCACAAACCGACTTCTAGCGGCCGCTGGCTGCAAAGCAGTTTCTCGCTGGCAAATCCGGGTAACTCAGCAGAACGCTCGTGAAGCGAGTGAGACCGAAGGAGAAGCCCATGGGAGACGACGCGAGCGACCCCATCGACCATCCGCGGGCGACGCAACCCCTCGCCGGCGGGCCGATGAAGAACATCGTGAAGGCGCCGGGTTTGGTTTTTGTCACGGTGGCCGCGGTGGCATTTGTGATCTGCTTCGTCAGTTTCGCCGTCCGGCAAGTCGGCGTTGGACTTGGCGCCGTGATCGTCGCCTTGCTTGCCGCCGGTGCTGCGCTGGCCTGGCTGACCATGGAGGGGCGGCGAGTCCGCCAGGTGCAACGCGACTGGACCAGAACCCGCCACGACGTCGGGTAGCGGCCCTGGCTACTC
>DASXJI010000071.1:0-4735 GCA_036497495.1 Mycobacterium sp. | reverse complement strand
CCACGACGAGTTGTATCTGGCCGCCGATTCGGACCTGCACGCCGTGCTCGGACACATCGATGCGGTGCAGCCGACGCTGGTTGTCGTCGACTCGGTGCAGACCATGGCCAGCGCCGACGCCGACGGCGTCGCGGGCGGGGTCACGCAGGTGCGCGCGGTGACCGCCGCGCTGACTGCCGCGGCGAAAACCACCGGTGTGCCGCTGATCCTGATCGGCCACGTCACCAAGGACGGAGCCATCGCCGGCCCCCGCTCGCTCGAGCATCTGGTCGACGTCGTGCTGCACTTCGAAGGCGACCGTAATTCGCTGCTGCGCATGGTGCGCGGAGTGAAGAACCGATTCGGCGCTGCCGAAGAAGTCGGCTGTTTTCTTCTGCAGGACAACGGGATCGACGGTGTCGCCGACCCTTCCGGCCTCTTCCTGGATCAACGGCCGCAACCCGTCGCGGGTACCGCAATCACCGTCACCCTCGACGGCAAGCGACCCCTGGTCGGCGAGATTCAGGCGCTGCTGGCCACACCGTCGGGCGGCTCGCCCCGTCGCGCAGTCAGCGGCATCGACCACGCGCGAGCCGCGATGATCGCCGCAGTTCTGGAAAAACACGCCCGGCTGAGAATCGCGGTGAACGACGTGTACCTGTCGACCGTGGGCGGTATGCGGCTGACCGACCCGTCGTCGGACCTAGCCGTCGCGGTCGCACTGGCTTCGGCGTATGCGAACTTGCCGCTGCCGGCCACCGCGGTGATGATCGGCGAAGTCGGGCTGGCCGGTGATTTGCGGCGGGTCAGCGGCATGGAACGCCGGCTGGCCGAAGCCGCCAGGCAGGGCTTCACGACGGCATTGATCCCGTCGGGCGGTGTCGCCGTGCCGCCCGGCCTGAAGACACTGCAGGCACCCAACATCGGCGCCGCGTTGCAGCATGTTCTTGACATCGCCGAGCGTCGCGACAACGCCCCCACGCCACCACATCGACTGGTCTGCGCACCCGCAGAGCACAATGAGTGGTGATGACAGTAGGCAAATCAACGACAAATGGCTCGGTGTCGCAGCAACGTCCCACCCTGCGTGAGGCGGTTGCGCGGCTGGCGCCGGGCACCGCACTGCGCGACGGCCTGGAGCGCATTCTGCGCGGCCGGACCGGCGCCCTGATAGTCCTGGGCTACGACGACAGCGTGGAAGCGATCTGCGACGGCGGATTCTCGCTCGACGTGCGCTATGCCCCGACCAGGCTTCGAGAGCTGTGCAAGATGGACGGCGCCGTGGTGCTGTCCACCGACGGCAGCCGAATCCTGCGGGCCAACGTGCAACTGGTGCCCGATCCGTCGATACCCACCGATGAGTCCGGAACGCGGCATCGTTCGGCCGAGCGGGCCGCCAGCCAGACCGGCTATCCGGTCATCTCGGTCAGCCACTCCATGAGCATCGTGACCGTCTACCTCAGCGGCGAACGCCACGTGCTGGCCGATTCGGCCACCATCTTGTCGCGAGCCAACCAGGCCATCGCCACGCTGGAGCGGTACAAGATGCGACTCGACGAGGTCAGCAGGCAGCTGTCGAGGGCCGAGATCGAAGACTTCGTCACGCTGCGCGACGTGATGACCGTGGTGCAGCGGCTCGAGTCGGTCCGCCGGATCGGCGTGGACCTGGATTACGACGTCGTCGAACTGGGCACCGACGGACGACAGCTGAGACTGCAACTCGACGAATTGCTCGGCGGTAACGATGCTGCCCGTGAGCTGATCGTGCGCGACTACCACGCCAACCCCGAGCCGCTGTCCAAGGCCGAGGTCGCCGCCACGCTCGGCGAGCTGGATGCCATGTCCGATGCCGAGTTGCTCGACTTCATCACGATGGCAAGGGTTTTCGGATACCCGTCGACGGCGGAAGCGCAGGACTCCGCGGTCAGCTCGCGCGGCTATCGCGCGATGTCGGAGATTCCACGGCTCCAGTTCGCCCACGCCGACCGGCTGGTCCGCGAGTTCGGCTCACTGCAGGGCCTGCTGGCCGCCAGCGCAGGCGACCTGGAAGCGGTCGAGGGCATCGGTGAGATCTGGGCCCGTCACGTGCGGGAAGGCTTGTCGCAGTTGGCCGAATCGACCATCGGCGACTCGCTCAGCTGATCTGCTTGCGGCGTTCAGCCGCCTGGAGCCAGCGCGGGGCCAGGCAGCGGCCCGGGCATCGGACCGGGCAATCCCGGCGCCGGCGGCGGTGCCGCACCCGGAGCCAGCGGCGGAGCCAAGATGAACGGAACCGCCAGTGAGCGAAGGTTTCCCAGCTGCACGACGAGGTTGTAGGTGCCGGGCCCGATCGCCGGCCGCGGCAACGGGCAGTGCGGAGCCGAGCCCATCCCGGTCCAGGTGACGGCGGTGGTCACCTGCTCGCCCGGTGCGAACGTCTTGACCAGAGTCTCGTTGGACGGCGCGCAGTCCAGGTTGGACCACAACCGCTTGTTGTCCAGTGAGTAGACGTAGGCGGCCAGCACCGCGGCCCCGACATCGCGCTTGCAGGCCACCAGTCCGATGTTGGTGACGACCATGACGAACTTCGGCTGATCGCCGATCGCGTACTGCGGCGCGTTGGTCAGGCCTTTTACGGCCAGGGTCGAGTCCGGGCAGTCGTCGCCCGGATTGAGCACCGGCGGCGGCTGAACCGCGGCCGTCGGCGTCTCGGCCGGCTGATCGGTGTTCTCCCCGGTGGGCGGCTCAACCTGCGTCTTGACCTCGGGGCCCGGGTTCTGCTGGCCTTGCGCGGTGGGCTTTTTGGCCGTGCCGGAGGTGTTGGTGCCGGCGCTTCCGCTCAGGACGGCGACGATGATCGCGACCACGATGGCCACTACGACGACGGCGATGCCGATCGCCAACCCCCGGCGTCGCCAGTAGATCTCCGGCGGCAGCGGCCCTCGCGGTTCCAGATCCAGCACATTTACACGGTAAGGCCAGGTCACGTCGACAGGCTCGACCTCGCCCGGCGTGTCGCGGAGTCCGGGTCTTTTTCATCGAGCATTGAGAACTTCCGAAATCGGCGCTCAAAGTCCGATAAGAAGATGCGATGAACGCAAACAAGGTGCTGGCGAAGGCCGCCGGCGTCGGCCTGATTGTCGGCGTCGCCGGTGTACTGAGCAGCCAAGCGGCCCACGCCGACGAAACCCTGCTCCCCCCCGCGCTGGCCGGCAGTGACACCGCGATCATCCTCGGCGGGACCACCGAACCGGTGCCCTCGACCGCCTTCGCGCAGACCGCCGAAGACCTGTACCTGCATGCACTGGGATTCGACGGCGGCGCGACCGGATCCATGGTCTGCGACATGATCGCGACCGACCCGTGCAGCGCGCCACTGCAGGTGCTTTCGACGCCCGAACTGATCCAGCAGGGCCCGAGCAGTATCACCGCCGCGGACGACGTCGTTCTCGCCGTGCAGAATGAATTCACGACGAATCCCGGCGCTTTCAGCGCCGAGGACCCGCTGACGATCTTCGGTTACTCGCAGAGCGCCACCGCAGAGTCGATCGCCATGACCAAGCTCGAGGCTGACGGCTTTCCAGTGCAAGATTTGCACTTCGTGTTTATTGGCGACCCGTCGCTCGCGGACACCGGCTTGTGGCCCAACCTGGTGACCGACCTCGACGGACTTCTCGGGACGAGCCTGACGAATACCCTTCTCACCGACCTCGGCTTTGACGGCGTTCTCAGCAACGTGACACCGGACGATATCTCCCCGACAACGATCTTCACGCTGGCCGGCGACGGCGTTGCCGACTTCCAACCGGACTTCAACGACGGCGGCTTGCTGGAACCGTTGGTGCGGCTGTTCACCACGCACGTGGAATACCTGGGGTTGACCCCGATCGAACTTGCCGATGCAACCGTGACAACGGATCTAGGGAGCCTGATCACCAACGTCGACATCCCGGACAACTTCAACGACACCGCCGCATGGCTCAGTGCGGTATTCGAGGGCGGAGCCGCCAACAGCGGACTGCTGGAGAGCCTGTTCAACTCGGTGGAGCTCTACCTGACCAACTCGTTCTAGGCGTCGACCTTGTCCCCGACGTCGCCGATGATGTTGCGCAATACGACTCGCCCGTCGGCGAGGTGATAGGTGGCGCCGACAACCGCCAAGTCTCCGGCGGCAACCGCTGCGGCGATGGCCGACGAACGCTCGACCAACTGTGTGCCGGTCTCGACCACGTGGCGTGCCTCAAACTCATCCGGTCGAGTGAGGCCTTCACGACGGCCCAGCAAGATCGACGGCGTCACCCGCTCGATCAGGTCGCGCACGTAGCCGCCGGGCAAAGCTCCCTCGTCGAGCGCGGCCAGCGTCGCCTTCACCGCGCCGCAGCTGTCGTGGCCGAGAATCACGATCACGGACACGCCCAGGGCGCCGACTGCGAATTCCAGTGATCCCAATACCGCGGAGTCGATCACATGACCGGCCGTCCGGACCACGAACATGTCGCCGAGGCCCTGGTCGAAGATGAGCTCGGCGGCCACCCGGCTGTCGCCGCAGCCGAACACCGCCGTGGTCGGCTTTTGACCTTTGGCCAGGCTGGCCCGGTGCTCGACACTTTGGCTGGGGTGTTCGGGCTGGCCGACCACGAAGCGCTCGTTACCCTCTTTGAGTGCTTTCCACGCAGTCACGGGATCGGTATTCGGCATGGCGCTCATTCTGCCGTAGTCGGCCATGACACTCTCCCTAACGCCGAGTGAACTTCTGAACTGGTACGACCGGTCACGA
>DASXJI010000070.1:0-12076 GCA_036497495.1 Mycobacterium sp. | reverse complement strand
CGCGGACCCCATGGCCACCTCGAGATCGAGATCGCGGATCACCGACGAGCCGCGGACGATGTCGAGATCGCGATGAAACGCGATATCGCGCGGGCCGATGAAGGTGTCGTAGAACCGGCCGATCTCGACCGGCCCCGCATGTGGCCGCGAACCCACCGGATCTTCCACCCGACCGTCCGCGGTGAACAGGCCAACCCAGCCAGCACGGTCATGCGCCGCCGCGGCCTGCGGTGATCGCTCCACCGCCGCCAGCAACGCCTGCTCCGCCGGGCCGGTCATGGTCCGGCCACAATCGCGACACCCGCCGCGCGCAGTGCTTCGATGGCCGCGGCTGTGGACTCCTTTCCTATCCCCGCGGTCAGGTTCATCAGCACCCGAGTCACCAAGCCCTGCTTCGCAGCGTCTTCGGCGGTCCGGCGCACGCAGTGATCGGTGGCGATGCCGACCACGTCGACCTGGTCTATGTCGTGCTGTCGGAGCCAGTCGGCCAGCGGGGTGCCGCGCTCGTCGAACCCGCTGAACCCGCTGTAACCGGCGTCGTAGGCACCTTTGCGAAAGATGGCCTCGAACCGGCCGGCGTCGAGATCGGGATGGAATTCCGCGCCGACGGTATCGGCAAGGCAGTGCGGCGGCCACGACGTGATGTAATCCGGATGATCGGAGAAATGGTCACCGGGATCGATGTGGAAATCCTGCGTGGCCACCACATGGCGATACTCGGCACCGCCGCCCAGGTATGCGTTGATAGCGCCCGCCAGGGCCGCCCCACCCGGCACAGCGAGTGAGCCGCCCTCGCAAAAGTCGTTCTGAACGTCGGCCACGATCAGCGCGCGCATGACACCACGGTATCGCCGACCGGAGCCGTACCTGAGCCGGCGCGAACCATTGGTCTGAGTAGGATCGGCAAAGTTAACCCCGCTAGCTGCGCGTTGCATCAGGTAGCTAGTCAAACTATAGTCCAGACACGTGTCCAGAAAGTTCCCTGACGCCTCGCCTGAGACTCTCACCGTGATGTCTCTCAGCATCAACACACCGGATCGGGCGTGAGTATGCGGATTGCCCTGCTGTCCTATCGCAGCAAGCCGCACTGCGGTGGCCAGGGGATTTACGTCCGATATCTGAGCCGGGGCCTGGTCGAACTCGGACACCGGGTCGAGGTGTTCTCCGGCCAGCCGTACCCTGAGGAACTCGATCCTCGAGTGGTGCTGACCGAGGTGCCAAGCCTCGACATGTACCGCGAACCCGACCCCTTCCGCATACCGCATCCCCGGGAGATCCGGGATCGCATCGACCTCCTCGAGCTGGGCGGGGTGTGGACGGCTGGTTTCCCCGAGCCGCGCACCTTCAGCCTGCGCGCCGCGCGCCTGCTGGCCGATCGGCTCGATGACTTCGACGTTGTCCATGACAACCAGAGCTTGGGTGTCGGCCTGCTGAAAATCGCCGAGACCGGTATGCCCGTGGTCGCGACCGTGCACCACCCGATCACCCGTGACCGGGTGCTGGATCTCGCGGCGGCGCGCTGGTGGCGCAAACCGTCGGTGCGCCGGTGGTACGGCTTCTTGAAGATGCAAGAGCGAGTGGCCCGCAGCATCCCGGAATTGCTGACCGTTTCGTCGTCCTCGGCCACCGACATCACCACCGACTTCGGCGTGCACCCCGATCAGCTTCATGTCGTCCCGCTCGGCGTGGACACGGACATGTTCGCGCCGTCGACGGAGCCGCGAATTCCCGGTCGCATCATCGCAATTGCCAGTGCCGACCGGCCACTCAAGGGCGTCGGGCACCTGCTGCATGCGGTGGCCAAGCTGCGGAGCGAACACGATTTGGAGCTGCAGCTGGTCGCCAAGCTCGAACCCAACGGCCCGACGGAGAAGCTGATCGCCGAGCTGGGAATCTCCGACATCGTCCACATCTCGAATGGACTTTCCGATGCCGAACTGGCTCGATTGTTCGCCTCCGCTGAGATCGCCTGTATCCCATCGCTTTACGAAGGTTTCTCCCTACCGGCGGTAGAAGCGATGGCCAGTGGAACACCGATCGTGGCCAGCCGTGCCGGCGCATTGCCCGAGGTGCTCGGACCCGACGACGGTTGCGCCAGGCTGGTGCGCCCAGGAGATGCCGCCGAGCTGATTCGGGTGATCGGTGAACTGCTGAACTCCCCCGACGAGCTGAGACGACTGGGCGCGGCCGGTCGCCGCCGCGCCGTCGAGGTGTTCAGCTGGGAATCCGTGGCGGCGCAGACCGTACGCGTCTACGAACAGGCCATCGCGCGAACAACGCCGACCCGCGACCAGCGCCACGCAGTGGGCGAGCCGTGCTGACAGTCGATTTCGACCGTCTCGGTATCGGTCCCGGCAGTAAAGTCATCGACGTCGGCTGCGGGGCCGGCCGGCACAGCTTCGAGGCGTACCGACGGGGCGCGGACGTCGTGGCATTCGACCAGAACGCCACCGAACTCGGTGAGGTCGACACTCTGTTCCGGGCCATGGCCGATGCCGGGGAAGCCCCGCCGTCAGCGCACGCGGAAACCGTCGTCGGTGACGCACGGGCGTTGCCCTATCCCGATCGAACATTCGACTGCGTCATCGCATCGGAGATCCTCGAGCACGTCCCGACCGACGATGCCGTCATCGCCGAGCTGATTCGGGTACTCAAGGTAGGCGGCCAGCTCGCCGTCACGGTCCCGAGATGGTTGCCCGAACAAGTCTGCTGGCTGCTTTCCGCCGGCTATCACAGCAACGAGGGAGGCCACATTCGCATCTACCGCGCAAATCAGCTGCGCGGCAAGATCGCCGACCGCGGTATGACCTTCACCCACACCCACCACTCGCACGCGTTGCACTCGCCATTCTGGTGGCTGAAATGTGTCGTCGGCGTCGACAACTCAGACCACCCGGCCGTCGCCGCCTACCACAGGATGCTGGTGTGGGACATGATGCGGCGACCCCTGTTGGCCCGGGTGGCCGAATCGACACTGAACCCGCTGATCGGTAAGAGCGTCGCGCTGTATTTCGAGAAACCGGTACCCGTCGTTGAATTCGTCTAAAGTACCGGGCGTCGCGGGCGTCCTCTCCCCCGCGCAATGCCGTCAGACGGCGGAATCGATTGCGGCACTTCAAGAGCCGTCGGGTGAGATCCCGTGGTCAGGCGGTGGGCACACCGACCCGTGGGACCATGTGGAATGCGCGATGGCCCTTACTGCGGCAGGCCTGATCAAACCGGCGCGACGCGCTTTCGATTGGTGTCGTGACCGGCAGCGGGCGGACGGCTCATGGCCGATCCAGCTGCGTGCGGGGGCCGTCGAGGACGCCAACAGCGACAGCAACTTCTGCGCCTACGTCGCAGTGGGCGTCTGGCACCACGTATTGGTCACCGGTGACCGCGCCTTTGCGGCCTCGATGTGGCCGACGGTGTGCACCGCAATCGACTTCGTCTTGGATCTACAGCTGGCGGGCGGCGAAATTTGTTGGGCGCGCGGCCCTTCGGGCCCGTTAACGGAGGCGCTGCTGACCGGGTGCGCGAGCATTTTTCACAGCATTCGCTGTGCACTGGCCCTGGCGAACCTGGTCGACGAACCACAACCTGAGTGGGAGCTTGCGCTCGGCCGGCTGGGCCACGCGATTGCCGACCACCCCTCGGCGTTCACCGAGAAGCCGCATCACTCGATGGACTGGTACTACCCGATCCTGGGCGGCGCGCTACGCGGTCGCGCCGCACAAGACCGGATCGCCGACCGCTGGGGCGATTTCGTTGTCGACGGTCTGGGAATCAGGTGTGTCGACGACCGGCCGTGGGTGACCGGCGCAGAGACCTGCGAACTGGTACTGGCACTCGAAGCGCTGGGCAACCGGCAGGCGGCCCTGCAGCAGTTCGCCGCGATGCAGCACCTGCGTGAGACGGACGGCTCCTACTGGACCGGGTTGGTGTTCAGCGATGGAAAGCGTTGGCCCGTCGAGCGAACCACGTGGACCGGAGCGGCCGTCATTCTGGCCGCGGACGCACTGTCGTCCACCACTGCGGGCAGCGGCATCTTCCGCGGCACCGATTTGCCGCGCGGCTTGGAGAGCGACTACGACTGCGAGTGTGCGGCCAGCCAGTCCGATCGCTAGACCGCCATTCCGGCCCCGCCTGCCGTCCGCTCCAGCACCCGCATCGACCCAGTGACGGACTTCTCCACGAACGCACCGCTTTTCAATGCGCGGCAATAGATCTCGTACGGCGGCCGCCCACCGTCGCGCGGGTCCGGGAAGACGTCGTGGATGATCAACGCCCCGCCGATACCCACCCACTTCGCCCAGCCGTCGTAGTCCTTGCAAGCGGCGTCCTCGCTGTGGCCCCCGTCGATGAACAACAGTTGCAGCGGCGTGCGCCAGCCCTTGGCCACCACCGTTGACTTGCCGACCACCGCCACCACGTTGTCGTCCAGGCCGGCTTCGTCGAGCGTGTGCCGCAATGTCGGCAAGGTGTCGAAACGGCCGGTGACGGCATCGACCATGGACGTGTCGTGGTACTCCCAGCCCGGCTGATGCTCCTCGGAGCCGTGGTGGTGGTCGACGGTGTAGAGGACGCTGTCACGCGCATGGGCCGCCGCACCCAACAGCACCGTCGACTTTCCGCAATACGTTCCGATCTCCACCGCGACACCGCCGTCGAGGTAGCTCAGCGCGGCATCGTGCAGAGCGCGGCCCTCGTCAGCGGGCATGAAGCCGATAACCCGCTCGGCCAATGCGAACAGGCGACTGGTCAGCTCGTCATCAGCGGTGCGATCCCGGGAGGGCGTCATCACCTGAACGGTAATGCACACGCGTGCGCAGCCGGTTGCCGCACCTGGGTCGGTGTAGTAGTGTCCGGACACGTGTCCAACCCGTTGGCTCGGGAATCGACCAGACGGCGATTGACCGCCAAGCAAGCCGACACCGTTGACCGGCTGGGCCACGCCGCGATCGGCGTACTGAGCCGAGAAGGCTTCTCCGGATTGACGATTCGTATGGTCGCGGCCGAAGCCGGGGTCGGCGCGGCCACCGCATACACCTATTTCTCGTCGAAAGAGCACCTCGTCGCGGAAGTTTTCTGGCGACGGTTGGCGTCCAGCCCGGTTCCGCCGACCGATTCGCCGGATTCGACAGCGCGAGTGATCGCGGTGTTGCGTCACATCGCGTTGCTGGTGGCCGACGAACCCACACTCGCCGGCGCGGTGACCAACGCCTTGCTGAGCAAGGATCCCGAGGTCGAGCATCTGCGGCTGCGGATCGGTGGTGAGATCCATCAGCGTCTGGTCGCCGCGTTGGGTCCTGGTCACGCCCCCGACCTGGTGGAATCACTCGAGCTGCTCTACGCCGGGGCTCTGGTGCGCGCCGGCATGGGCTACGCCTCGTACACCGAGATCGCCAATCGGCTGGAGGTATCGGCGCGGCTTCTCTTGGACTAGATGCCCTAGCAGGGCGTTGCAGGCTGGCATGATCAACACCCATGGACGTCGTCGATCATCCTCAGCGCGACGAAGACTGGGATAAAACGGCGCGATCTGAGACCGAAACCGAACGATTAGACCGCAATTGGCTCAGCCTGCTGCAAGAGCTGCGGGTAGTTCAGACCGGCGTCCAACTGCTCACCGGTTTTCTGTTGACGTTGCCCTTCCAGGCCCGCTTCGACGGGCTGAGCACCACCATGCGCGTGATCTTTTTGGCGACGGTGGGCAGTTCGATCGCCGCCACGGTGTTGTTGGAGGCTCCGGTCGCGATGCACCGCTTGTTGTTTCGTCGGCATCGAACTCAGTTCCTGGTCTCCGCGGCCCACCGGTTTGCGTATAGCGGACTGTTACTGATGGGCTCAGCCCTTACCGGCGTCGCGGTGATCATCTTCGACGCGGTGGCCGGCCCGGTCACCGGTGCCGTTGCCGGGGCCTGTGCGTTCGTGGCTCAACTCTTTTTCTGGGTGCTGTTGCCGTTGTGGACGCGACACGAGACACCCCCACAAGACCCGTAAATATCCCCGCTGCGCTTCACCGGCCCGGTTTGCACTGCGGGCAACCTGGGAACACAGCTGCCATGTTGATTCGCAGAATCGCTCGTCCCCTGCTGTCCGCGGCATTTATCGGCCAAGGTGTCGAGGCATTGCGCAACCCGGCGATTACCCTCGAAGCGACCGAGCCGACTGTCGCGGCGCTACGCAATCTGCCCGAACCGTATGGCGACAAGGTTCCGTCAAATCCCGAAACGGCCGCCAGGGTCAACGCGGCCGTCCAAATCGGCGGTGGCCTGCTGCTGGCCACCGGCAAGATGCCGCGCGTCGCTTCGGCCGCGCTGGCGTTCACCGTGATACCGGGCAGCCTTGGCGGACACCTGTTTTGGACTGAGAGCGATCCGGAACGCAAAGCCCAGAAACGCCGCGACCTGCTCACCGACTTGAGCCTATTGGGCGGGCTGATCATTGCTGCCGCCGACACCGCCGGCAAGCCGTCCCTGGGTTGGCGCGGCAGGCGGGCGGCGGCCCGCATCTCCGAGGCGGTAGCGGGAGCGCTCCCACTGGACGGGTCCGATGACTCGGTGCTCGATTCCGAGCTGGCCGAACGCATCGCTCATGGTCTCCATGTGGGCGCCGAGCGCAGCCGCGAGTTGGCCAGTACGGCTGCCGAGCGGGGCGCGCCGCTGGTCGAAGCCGCCCGCCAGCGGGGTGGCGAGCTGGCCAGCACAGCCGCCGAAAAGAGCGCACCCGTGGTGAAGAAGGCGCGCAAGAAGGTCCGCAAGCGCGGTGCTCAGCTGGCGGAGGCAGTCCGTGAACATGGAGCAGACCTGGCCGACACCGCACGCGAGCGCGGTGGCGAATTGGCCGACATCGCCCGCGAACGCGGCAGCGAATTGGCCGACATCGCCCGCGAACGCGGCGGCGAATTCGGTGAACGCGCCTACGAGCGCGGCGGCGAGCTGGCCGAAACGGCAGTCGAACGCGGCGGGGAACTAGCTCATCGTGGACGGGTTAAAGCTCGTCATTGGCACTGATCGGGCAATCGACGAGGCCCAGCTACCGGGGTAGGTTGGCGGCCACCGCCGCTAGGAGCCCTCTCGTGACATCAGCTGACTTCGACCCGCAGTACGGTTATCCCCCGGCCGGTTCACCGCGTGGCCAACCCGGCGGGCTCGGCGCGGATTCTTCGCCCGACTCATCGACGGCATCCTGATCAACATCGTGGTGTTCGTGCTATCGCTCTTCCTGTTCGATCGCGATTACTGGTGGCTGGTTACCGGCCTGTTCTCCGGGGTCTTGATGTTCGGATACTTCGTTCTGCTGGAAGTCACGCAAGGCGCCACCCTGGGTAAGCGGCTGCTGGGCTTGACGGTCCGCGGCCCGGGCGGAGGACCGAGGCCCGACGCCACCCAGTCGGCGATCCGCAACTCGTTCACGTTGCTGGCCGTGGTGCCTTACCTCGGCCCGCTGCTGGCCTTCATCGCCTACGTCGTCATCGCCGTGACGATCAGCGGCAGTCCGACCAAGCAGGGCAAGCATGACGAATTGGCCGGCGGCACCCAGGTAGTCAAGGGCTGACCGACAAAAACTTCACGAATGCTTCGACGATGGTGTCGACGCTCTGTCCGACATCGATGGCCATCCCCCGCTCGTCGGGATCCAGCGGTTCCAGCGCGTCGAATTGGGACATCAGCAGCGACGACGGCATGAAGTGGCCCGGTCTGAAAGCCTGCCTGGCGGCGATCAACTCTGGTGAGCCGGTCAGATGCAGGAACGCGATATCCGGTCTGTGCGAACGCAACTGGTCGCGGTACCGGCGCTTGAGCGCCGAGCAGCTCATCACGCCGCCGTCACGGTCGGCCAGCCACTGCCCCACCGCGTCCAGCCATGGACGGCGGTCGTCGTCGTCGAGCGGCGTGCCCGCGGCCATCTTCGCGACGTTGGCCGCCGGATGAAAAGCGTCGGCATCGGCAAACGGAACGCCGAGCCGACGCGCCAGCGCCGCGCCCACCGTCGACTTACCAGATCCGGAGACACCCATCACCACGACAGACCTGCTTGGTGGACAGAGCTTTTCAGTGCGCACGCTACTACGTT
Source organism: Mycobacterium sp. (assembly GCA_036497495.1). Classification (GTDB taxonomy): domain Bacteria; phylum Actinomycetota; class Actinomycetes; order Mycobacteriales; family Mycobacteriaceae; genus Mycobacterium. The sequence continues at coordinate 4,015 of DASXJI010000070.1, read as the reverse complement.
GGCTGATTACGGTTCCACTCCAGCCAGCCCACGCCGGTTCGCCCGTCGGGGGTGGTCACGGTGGCCCACACTCGTGGGAAGTGGCTGACCCGCCCGTCGCGGGCGACCAGGCGTTGCGGCGCATGTCCGCGCACGTCGACGGTCGCCTTGATGCCTCCGGGCTCCATGGCCAGCGTCGCGCCGACGGGCAATCCATCGACGTCGAATGCCTGCACCGGAGCGATGGTTTGCAACTCGGTGACCGTTTCGCCGCGGTCCTGGATGTATCCGATACTGACCTGCGGAACGCCCGGGATCGTGATACCCACCGCGTGCAGGTGCGTCCCGTCGTCAAGATGCAGCGCACTCCAGATCCAGTCCATGGACCACCAGTCCCGTACTCCCCAGGAGTGGTCGCGCTGCCCGGGTACCGAGTCGAGGGTATAGCGATGACCGTCGATGGTGACGGCTCCTGTTACGGTGCAGGGTATCTCGTACCGGGTGGCTATCCGGTACTGATACGGCGTGCCGTCGGTGGTCCACTCCAGATCAATCTCCACCTCGGCCGGCGTGCCCGGCTCTGCCCGCAGCAATCCGGCCGGGTCCTGGTAGGACTGGCCCTGTCCCCGCAGCGCCATCCGATAGGTGCGCAGCGGTTCATCGGCCGAATGCGTGAAATCGATTGCGCCCGTGTGCACCGCCCACGGGTCCGTGGGCAGCGAAACGTCGAAGTCGACAACCGCGACCGTGGGCAGGCCGGGACCGCACAGCAGGGCCTGCAGCCAGGCCGTCTGCTGGTTAGGGATCAGGCCGAGCCGTAGCCAGCCGCCGAATCCCTGTGCGGCGTCGGCGAAGTCGGCATACCAGCTCTCGCTCCACAGCGGTTCGTCGGTGGCGGTGTGGGCCGATTCGTCATCGGTCGACGGGCACAGCGGCGCGGCGGGCGCCGGTGCGGGCAGGATGGCCAGCGCGTCGGTGTCGAGCACATGTTCGCAATGCCGCTGCAGCATGGTCATGAACATCGCGTCGCCGCGTTCGGTGCGTTCCACCAGCATCGAGGACACGATGGCCATCATCACCCCGAAGAAGCTTTGCCTGCGCACACCTTCGCGGACATCCGCCAAGCTGATCGGCGCGTCCGGTCCGAGTGCCCGATGGTAGTCATCCAGCAGCGCGTCGTAATGTGCGCGCCGGTCCTCCACCGGCAGAGCACAACCGAGGAAGTACGCCAGATCGGTCATCGCCGGAGCCCAGGTGACCGTCTGCCAGTCAACGACGGTCAGCGGGCGCGCGGCACCGTCCGCGCCGAACAGCATGTTGTCCAGCCGATAGTCACCATGCACCAGACCATGGATCCGGTCCGCGGCCGCCTCCTCGGCGAGGTAGCCGTCGAATCCACCGACCAGCCGCTCGCACACCATGCGGTGCTGCGGCGCGATCTGGTCGCCGTAGCGATCGTCGAAGCCGGCGTGCAGTGCGGCGATCAACGCCTGGTTGATCGGCGCCTCGCGATTCAGCCACGGCGCTTCGGCGAACGTGGCGTCGCCGAGCAACGGCCCCTGCAAGCGGGCCAGCTCTGTGACAGCGATCTGGGCCTGCGCCGTTGTGGCGCCGCAGATTTCATCGCCGACGGCAGCAGGATTCGCATCCTCCAGCAGCACATCGAAAATCCCTGACGACGCGTCGAAACCGGTGTGGTAGCACGACGAGACCGGCCCCTGCAGCCCAGGCGCGATATCGCGGTAGAAGCGCACTTCGCGCTCGTAGAGCCCCAGCGTCATCCCGGTCTGACGGCTCATCGGGTCGGTGGCCGCGACCTTCAGCACTACGGAGGCGGCTCCATCGCTGGGTGGCGCGGCGTCGGCGTAGCTCAGCTGGACCCGGTAGCACTCACTCATCTGGCCCGTGCCGATGCGCTCGACGGTGAAGTCGGTGATGTCTCCGGCGCCAATAGCTGCCGTGAGCCAGGCAGCGGTGAGGTCAGCCGGCCGTTCGACGACATTGTCGGTATGCAGTGTCATGGCCCGTCCACCAAATCACATCCGCGATCATCGCGCCAGGGAAAAACCCTCCCACGCCATCCGCCGCTCGGGGTGCGGATCGAACTCCAGATGTGACTTGCGGTCGAACACCATCACCGCGCGGTCGGCGTCGGTGTAAACCGGCCAGTCGTCGCCCGGGTTGCCGGTACGGCTGAATGCGCCCCAGCGCCTTTGCACTTCGTTGGTGACCCGCAGGGCGGAGCGCCGATCAACAGGCGTGGTCAGCAGCGCGCCGAGCTTGGTGCGGTAGACACCGAAGACGGCGAGCAGTTCGGTGGCATGAGTGGCACCCAACCCGGACCAGCGCAGCACACGGGGTGCGTAGTCGTACCGATACAGGTAGGCGGGTGCATGCCTGCTGTGGGCCTCGGCCATTTCCCAGGCCGCCGAACTGAACGCGAAGTCGCCCCCCAGCCGGATGCACGCAGACCGCTCGGGGTAGCCGGGATAGGCACCGGTAATGCGTTCCCGCGCAGTGGGTTCCACCCCGGCCAGCATCGCTTCGATCATGGGCTCGGTGGTCGGCAGCAGCTGGAGCCACCGAGTGAACAGGCGCCCCTCTTCGGCGTTGGTGCCCACGATGAGGGGAACCCGATGCGATTTCCCCCGCCGCATCGCTTCGACGGGATCCAGTGGCAAGTAGTCATCACCGAAGACGGGGCCGATCGGGAACGCACCCAGCATGTCTTGCACGCCGTCGTCGATCAGGCGATTTTGCGCAGCCACCAGCTCCGCCGGCGACGCTTTCAGCAGCGCGTGGGCGGCGTCTTGCTTGCGGGCACCCACCAACGTGGCGAACCGCGCGGCAAATTCCGCGGCCACCTCGCTCGACCGCGTCATGCCACTGGCCGGACTCTCCGAAATCGCTTGGGCAAAAAGCCCTTTCGCATCGGGGGCTGCCAGCAGGGCGGCGACGGCATGTGCGCCGGCGCTCTCGCCGAACACCGTCACGTTGCCCGGATCGCCGCCGAAAGCCGCGATGTTGTCTTTGATCCAGCGCAAGGCCATCACGATGTCACGCAGAAACAGGTTGCTTTCGAGGGTCACGTCCTTGGTCGACAACGCCGACAGGTCCAGACAGCCCAGCGCGCCGAGACGGTAGTTGACCGAGACGTAGACACAACCGCGGCGAGCCAGCGCCACCCCGTCGTAGATTGGAGTGGCCGAGCTACCCAGGATGTATCCGCCCCCGTGAACGAAGACCATGACCGGAAGCGACTCGCTCTCGGGGGCTTCCGGTGCAACGACATTGAGCGTCAGGCAGTCCTCGCCCATCGGCTGGTATTTACCGACTCCGAGCACGGTGTATCGGCGTTCTTGGGGTGCGCATTTGGTGAAGCCGTGGCAATAGCGCACACCCGGCCACGGTTCGGCCGGCTGAGGCGCCCGAAATCGCAGCGCGCCGATTGGCGAGCGGGCGTACGGGATGGATCGCCACCGGTGCACGCCGTCACGGGTGAACCCTTCGACGGTGCCGGTGGCAGTCGTCACGCGGACAGTGTGCTCGTGCATCACCTGACGGTAGCGAACTTGACGTGCTCCCCGCCGTGAATGGCGGGGATTCCCGTGGAGGCTTATGCCGCTGTTGGGGTGCTTCCTGCTTCAACACCCACTGCCGCAATAGGTTGCGGTCTTACACGGGCTCCACAGTCGTTTAATCTCTCTGCCCGCCCGGCAGCGAGAACAACCTTGGCGGCGTTGTGGTCGCGATCGTGGACCATCTGGCAAGCCGGGCACATCCACTGCCGGATCTGCAGTGGCAGCTCGGCCAGCCGGTGCCCGCACGTCGAGCAGGTTTTGCTCGACGCCAACCAGCACGACACCGCATTGACGGTGCGCCCGTAACGGTCGGCCTTCTCGGAGACGATCCGCACGAACTGCCCCCAGCCGGCATCTGAGATCACCCGCGCGAGCCGACGGTTTTTGACCATGCCCACGATGTTGAGGTCTTCGACGTGGATCACTTGGTTCTCGCAAACCAACGCCAAGGCCTG
>DASXJI010000069.1:0-3571 GCA_036497495.1 Mycobacterium sp. | reverse complement strand
CTCGCTGCAGGTGGTACTCCAGGTCGAAATGCGGGTCGGGTGACCATGCCGGTGCAACCAAGGGCACCGCCGGCTCGACGACCCGTTCCCGCAGCCGCGGCACTCGCTGGGTAAACCGATCATGGGCGGCCACCAATCGATTCCAATCGGGCTCAGTGTCGAGCAACTCGACCATGACACCGGTCGACCGCGTTCGGTAGTCGCCACCGGTGCGCCACATCAATGCTTCCCACGCGCTGAGGTCTTGTCCCCCTCCCCACGAGGCAAGCGTGTCATCGTCGGCGTTAGGCATGGTGATCGCCCATTTCGGTTGACACTGCTGCGTGGTCCACGGCGTTTGTCACTTCGAGTATCAGCCTCGCGACCGCGGCCGGGTCGTCGGACATTGGGACATGTCCAACGCCGTGAAGGTGGATCAGCTCCGCCCCGGGCAGCCGTTCTAGCATCGGCGCGCCGAAACCGTCGAACGGCAACACCCGGTCCTGGCCGGCCCACACCAGCCGGACGGGGTAGTCCCGAACAGCTGGCAGGGGCGTTACCTGCTGAATCGGGAATTCCCGAAGTAGGCCAGCGACTACCGGTGCCAGGCCCCCGGCCCGGATGGAAGCGGCCAGCGCCTCGGGTAGGACGCGATCCGGGTGCGCGACCTGCCCGGCCAACAGTGATCGGCGGAGCACGCCGTTTGCCGCGATCGCGTCGGCGCGTGACGCGTAGCGACTGAGCGCGCCGAGCGAGAGCCGTACCCCGGTTGCCCGTAACTCAATGCTGCGTTGTGAGCGCCAGGCCCCAGGGGGGCTGAACAACACCAGGGATCGCGCCCGGCCGCGGCGCGCGAGCTCGATTCCGATTCTCCCGCCCAGGGAATTGCCGGCGATGTGCACTTGCTGAAGACCCAGCTGGTCGAGATCTTCCTCGATGCGGTCGGTCAAGGCCTGAATCGAGGGCGCAGTTTGTGGGTCCAGGATCGGCGCGCCGCCGTGGCCCGGCAGCGTCAGCGCGATCACGTCATGGTGGGGTTCGAGATATGGCAGCACTGGCGACCAGACCCGCCAGATGGCGCCGATGCCGTGTAGCAATAGCAGGGGCGTTCCGCTTCCACCGCGGTGGCTGGGGGTCAATTCCAGCACCGGGAACATCGCGCGAGGTCGCCGGTGTTCGCGCCGGGCACGTGTAGCCGCTGCGGCCACGGCGCTGCCGGCCAGGAGCGCAGCGGCCACGGTGGTTGCCCGTCGCCGTCTGTTGTTCGTCATTGTTGTCTCAGAACTCGAATCAGGGTGTCAGCACGGCCTTGAGGACCTCACCGCGGTGCTGGGCCTCGACCGCTTCGTTGATCTGGGCCAACGGCATCGTGGTGATCAGCTTGTCGAACGGGAACTTGCCGTCATCATGCAGAGCAAGCAAGTAGGGAATGAACGTCTGCGGGTCGGAATCGCCCTCGACGATGCCCCGGATGGTGAGTCCGAGCAGCGGCGGCTGGAATAGCCCGACCGAAAACACGGCCTGCGGGTCGGCAGGCACACCAATTAACCCGAGCATGCCGCGCATCCCAAGGGACGCAAGCAGCTGCTCTACGACGGATGTTACCGCGGTGGAGTCGACGGCGTAATCGGCCCCTGCAGGGGCGATTTCACGGATCTGGTCGGCCAGTGGACCGGCCTGCGGGTCGACGACGTGTGTGGCGCCGAGTTCGAGAGCGAGCGACCGCCTGCTCTCGTGTAGGTCGACCGCGATGATGGACGAGGCATCACGAACTACGGCGGCCATGACGGCCGATAGCCCCACTGCTCCCGCGCCGGCGACTATCACGGTCGTCCCGGGTCGTACGTCCAGTGAGTTGAAGACTGCGCCGGCCCCGGTCTGGATGCCGCAGCCAAGCGGGCCGACGAGCTCGACCGGAGCGCCCGGCGGGAGCTTGACCACGTTGCGCTCGTGAGCCAGCGCGTGCGTCGCCAGCGACGACTGCCCGAAGAAGTTGGCTCCCAATTTCGTTCCGCCAGCGGATAACCCTGACGAACCGTCGGGACGCACCCCGCTGAAGTTGTATTCCAGGAAATTATGGCAATACGCCGGCTCTCCCTTACTGCACCCCGGGCAGGCGGCGCAGCTATTGAAACTGATCGCGACGTGATCGCCAATAGCGACAGTCGTTACCTGCTCACCGACCGCCACCACGGTTCCGCTGCCCTCATGACCCAGCACGCCGGGTAACGGAAACGGTAGGTGCCCGTGCTGGACGGCGATGTCGGTGTGACAGATGCCGGCTCCGGCGATCTCTACCACGACTTCGTCGGGGGCTGGATCTTGAAGCTCCACTTCGGTGAGGGTGAACGGCGCACCGATCTCCTGAACCACAGCGGCTGAGATCTGCATCCGTGCCCCTTTTCTTTCCGGCGGCGGTGGGTCCGAACTGGCTCTGCTCGCGATTAACACCCGAGCCAGTCGAAGTCGGATTCAACTGCGCTGATCCCGATGGAGCGAGTGTGGCCGAACTGGCGGAGCGGGCGCGTCACCACATCGGGCGGTTCTCTACCCCACAGAAGGGGTATTTCGCTCCAATACTCTTGGCCACACGATTTTGACTCTTCATAGTGAGATGGCCAGAGCCAAGGTGACTGTCGCAAGCTACCCGCCCCGATAGCGTGCCGGTGTGCCCGCCGTCCCAAACTCCAGGCATGCGGGCGCGGTGTCGGGGCCGGGTTTGCGGTCAACGGAGACCGCATTCCCGCGGCACGGCCGTCACGACGGCGACGCAGGGGAGGCGAAGTGAGAATCGCAGTAAGCCCACCAGCTGCGCCGGGACGAGAATCTGCGTCCGAGCCGAGGCAAGATGTGGATGCTCAGGGGGTGCGTCGAGGACAACGGGGTCCTCGGAGCAGCTCACGACGCCGGCAGCGTGATGTGAGATGACCAGCACTACGCCGCCGCTGATAACGGTCGACGAGCTCATCGAGCAGATCAAAATGGCGCCTGACGGTCCGAAAGTCGCCGCGTTCTTTGACTTTGACGGAACCCTGATTGACGGCTACTCGGCCGGCGCGCTCTACGCTCATCGCGCCCGCAATTTCGAACTCGGACCAGATGAGTTCGTACGCACACTGCGTTCCGCGCTCGGGGGGCCCCTCGACGAAGTCGCGTTCGAAGACCTACTGGTGCAAGGAATCCGTGGCTGGGTGGGCCGCACCGAAGACGACCTGATGGAACTCGGAGAGCAGCTCTTCACCCAAGAAATCGCCGGGTCGCTCTTTTACGGGGCGTGGCGATTGGTACGCGCCCACCAAAACCGCGGCCACACCGTTGTGGTCGCCACATCGGCGACGCGGATGCAGGCGCAGCCGATGGCCCGCGAACTGGGTATCGAGCACGTCTTGTGTACCGAGCTCGAAACCGAGCAAGGCGTGCTCACCGGGCAGCTGGCAGGTCGCACGCTGTGGGGTGATGGTAAGGCCGCTGCGGTCAAGGAATTCGCCAGACGGCAACGTATCTCATTGAGAAACTGCTACGGCTATGCCAATGGCGATGAGGACATCGCGATGCTCGACACCGTTGGATTCCCGCATCCGGTCAACCCGGC
>DASXJI010000068.1:0-7095 GCA_036497495.1 Mycobacterium sp. | reverse complement strand
GCCCCCGAAGACGGTTCGGCCGACGTGTTCGTCCACTACACGGAGATCCAGGGAAGCGGCTTCCGCACCCTCGAGGAGAACCAGCGAGTCGAGTTCGAGGTCGGACAGAGCCCCAAGGGTCCTCAGGCCACCGGCGTCCGCTCCGTCTGAGTAATTAGCAACGACACCCCCGCACGGTCCCGGAGCACCGGGTTCGGACGGGGGTTTTCGTTGTGATCACCTCCGCACGCCGTGCCATGCGTAGCCGCCTGGACGCCTACTGTCGGTGACGTGAGCCAGCTGTCGTTCTTCTCGGCTGGGTCGGTGCCCCCTGCGGTCACCGATCTCACCGGGGTGCTTGCGGCCGCCGGTCAGATCGTGACGGTCGGTACTGGGGCCCGGCTGTCGGTGGTCGTTGATCAGGAGTGGCGCGCGCAGGCGCTGGGCCAGATGATCGAAGAGGCCGGATTGACCGCGGAGATCACCCAGACCGACGAGAACACGCCGCTGGTGCGCACCGCAGTGGACACCCGGCTGCGTCCGATGGCGGGTGATTGGACGCGCGGCGCGGTGAAGACGCTTCCGCCGCTGTGGTTGCCCGGGCCGCGAGAATTACGCGCCTGGACATTGGCCGCCGGCTGTCCCGATGCCGACCGCTATCTATTGGGACTGGATCCGCACGCGCCGGACACCCATTCGCCGCTGGCGTCGGCACTCATGCGCGTCGGGATCGCGCCGACCCTGATCGGCACCCGTGGGGCCCGGCCGGCGCTGCGAATCAGCGGCCGACGCAGGTTGTCGCGCCTGGTAGAAAACGTTGGAGACCCGCCTGAGGTCGCCGAGGCGTTGCTATTCTGGCCCCGCGTCTAGTGGCAATCGGACGGCCCGCCAACGGGGGGTCGGTTTGCGTCGGCCCATCTCGGGTGCCACATTGTCAGGTGTCTACAGGGGTGAAAGGCACCGTAGATTAGCGCTGGCTGATCGCGGAAACTCCCATCGCGGGCCTGCAGGGGAAGACGAAGTAATGAAAGTGAGCGTAAATACAGGTGGCTGATGGCGGCGGAAATGGCGCCACGCGGCGACTCGTCATTGTCGAGTCGCCGACCAAAGCGCGCAAACTAGCCGGCTACTTGGGCGCCAATTACATCGTCGAGTCCTCCCGGGGCCACATCCGTGACCTGCCGCGCGCGGCCGCCGATGTGCCCGCGAAATACAAATCCCAGCCGTGGGCCCGGCTCGGGGTCAACGTCGACGAAGACTTCGAGCCGCTCTACATCATCAGCCCGGAGAAGAAGAGCACGGTCACCGAACTCAAGGGCCTGCTAAAAGACGTCGACGAGCTCTACCTGGCCACGGATGGTGACCGCGAAGGCGAGGCGATCGCCTGGCACCTGCTGGAGACCCTCAAGCCCCGCATTCCGATCAAGCGCATGGTTTTCCACGAGATCACCGAGCAGGCGATCCTGGAAGCGGCCGCCAACCCCCGCGACCTGGACATCGATCTCGTCGACGCCCAGGAAACCCGCCGCATTCTGGATCGGCTGTACGGCTACGAGGTCAGCCCGGTGCTGTGGAAGAAAGTAGCGCCCAAGCTGTCCGCGGGGCGGGTCCAATCGGTGGCCACCCGCATCATCGTGCAGCGCGAACGTGACCGGATGGCGTTCCGCAGCGCCGCGTACTGGGACGTGGTGGCCGAGCTGGACGCCAGCGTCTCCGATCCCAAGGCGCAGCCCCCGAGGTTCACTGCCCGACTGACCACGGTCGACGGCCTGCGCGTCGCGTCCGGGCGCGACTTCGACTCCCTGGGCGCGCTGCGGAAGCCCGACGAGGTGACGGTGCTCGACGAGTCCAGCGCCGGTTCGCTGGCCGCCGGCTTGCGGGGATCGCAGCTGACCGTCGGGTCGGTCGAGGAAAAGCCCTACACCCGTCGCCCGTATCCGCCGTTCATGACGTCGACGTTGCAGCAGGAAGCCGGCCGCAAGCTGCGGTTTTCCGCCGAGCGGACGATGAGCATCGCCCAGCGGCTCTACGAGAACGGCTACATCACCTACATGCGTACCGACTCGACAACGCTGTCGCAGTCGGCGATCAACGCGGCCCGCACCCAGGCCCGTCAGCTCTACGGCGAGGAGTACGTCTACCCGTCGGCGCGTCAGTACACCCGCAAGGTGAAGAACGCCCAGGAAGCCCACGAGGCGATCCGGCCGGCGGGGGAGACCTTCGCCACCCCGGACGGGGTGCGGCGCGAGCTCGACGGCGATGAGTTCCGGCTCTACGAGCTGATCTGGCAGCGCACGGTCGCCTCGCAGATGGCGGATGCCCGCGGTACCACACTCAGCTTGCGGATCAACGGCGAATCCGACGGTCGCCAAGTCCAGTTCAGCGCCAGCGGTCGCACACTGACTTTCCCCGGCTTTCTCAAGGCCTACGTGGAAACCGTGGACGATCAGGCCGGTGGTGAGGCCGACGACGCCGAGAGCCGGCTGCCGCAGCTGACCCAAGGTCAGCGGGTGGACGCCACCGAGCTGACCCCGGACGGCCATTCGACGAATCCGCCGGCCCGCTACACCGAGGCATCGCTGATCAAGGCTCTGGAAGAACTCGGCATCGGACGGCCGTCGACATACTCGTCGATCATCAAGACCATCCAGGACCGCGGCTACGTCCATAAGAAGGGCAGCGCGCTGGTCCCATCGTGGGTCGCGTTCGCTGTCACAGGTTTGCTGGAGCAGCATTTCGGGCGCCTGGTCGACTACGGATTCACCGCCGCCATGGAAGACGAACTCGACGCGATCGCGTCGGGCACCGAGCGACGCAGCAACTGGCTGAACAACTTCTATTTCGGCGGAGATCACGGCGTGGCCGACTCGATCGCCCGCTCCGGTGGCTTGAAGAAGCTCGTCGGCGTCAACCTCGAAGGCATCGATGCCCGAGAAGTCAACTCCATCAAGCTTTTCGACGATGCGCAGGGGCGCGCGGTCAATGTCCGGGTTGGCAAGAACGGGCCTTACCTCGAGCGGATGGTGGTCGGCGACGACGGCGAACCGACGCCTCAGCGGGCCAATCTGCACGACTCGCTGACTCCGGATGAGCTGACGCTCGACGTCGCCGAAGAGCTGTTCGCAACGCCGCAAGAAGGCCGCTCACTCGGGGTCGACCCCGAGTCCGGGCACGAGATCGTCGCCAAGGACGGCCGTTACGGGCCGTACGTCACCGAGGTGCTGCCTAAGCCGGACGACGACGACGGTGCCGCCGGGCAACCGGCCAAGAAGGGCAAAAAGCCCACCGGACCCAAGCCGCGCACCGGATCGCTGCTGCGCAGCATGGACCTGCAGACGGTGACGCTCGAGGACGCGCTCAAGCTGTTGTCGTTGCCGCGGGTGGTCGGCATCGATCCGGACTCAGGCGAGGAGATCACCGCGCAGAACGGCCGCTACGGCCCATACCTCAAGCGCGGCACCGACTCTCGCTCGCTGGCCACCGAGGACCAGATCTTCGACGTCACCCTCGAGGAGGCGTTGAAGATCTACGCCGAGCCTAAGCGGCGCGGACGACAGGGTGCTGCGGCGCCGCCGCTGCGCGAACTGGGCAACGATGAGGCCTCCGGCAAGCCGATGGTGATCAAGGACGGCCGATTCGGCCCCTACGTCACCGACGGCGAGACCAACGCGAGCCTGCGTAAGGGCGACGACGTGCTGTCGATCACCGATGCGCGCGCTTCGGAGTTGCTCGCCGATCGGCGGGCCCGCGGCCCAGTGAAGAAAACGGCCAAGAAAACCGCCGCCAAGAAGACGGCAGCGAAAAAAACCGCCAAGAAATCTCCGGCCAAGAGGGCGGCAAAGCGCAGCTAGGACGGCATTTCCAGGGATCTCGCACAACCTGGAAAAATAATGGGTGATTCTCAGCCAGTTCTCAGGTACAGTGTTCCTACACACGTCCTGAACCCGTCAGGCGTCCGTTAGGGAGAATCATGCGACCCGCTGTCCGATACTGCATCACCGCTGGTGTTGCGCTCGGTGGCGTCAGCATTCTGATCGCCGCTCCGTCATCGCCTCCGCTGCGCGACGTCCAGGTGCCCGCGATGCAGCTCTCCAACAACACGCACGAAAGCCCCGACGCGAACAGCCCCTCTTTCGCTGACCTCTTGCAGACCATGGGCGGGGTGGAAACCCCGGTCGTGGTGCAGAACATCACCGAGTCCGACGCCGGAGTGCTCCAAAGCGGTCAGCCGGCCAGCGTGCCGGGCCTCAGCGACCTGCTGAATCTGGGCAACGACCCGGTCGGCAGCCCGGACCCGCAGGGCAAGTCGTTCATCGACATCGGGCCACTGCTGCCCAGCGATCTCACGCTCGCGCCGCCTGCCGGCCGCTAGCCGCTAGCTTCCTTCGAAAGCTCTTCGGGCGCAGCCAGATTCAGCGGCCGGGCCAACTGGGTGGGCGCGGTGCGTCCGCGCAGCGCCACCACCTCGGCCACATCCCAGCACAACGCCTCGGCATCCAGGGCGCCGCTGACCGCGACCGCTGAGGCCAGCACGTGGCCGTCCTCGAGTTTCGCCAACTCGGTGAGCCGTGCCGCCTCGTTGACCGGGTCACCGATCACGGTGTACTCGAAGCGGGCCAGTGCGCCGATGTGTCCGGCGATGGCGCGGCCCGAGGACACTCCGATGCCGAATTCCGCCGACCCGATCACCGGCAGCAGTTCGTCGTGCAGTTCACGCGCCGCGGCCAGGGCACCGCCCGAAGCGTCCGGGTGTTCGATCGGCGCTCCGAAGATGGCCAGTGCTGCGTCACCCTGGAACTTGTTGACGAATCCGCCGTGCCGCCCGACGGTGTCCACCACGACCCGGAAGAACTCGTTGAGCAAACTGACCACCTCGGCCGGTGGCCTGGTCGACGCCAGCTTGGTCGATCCGACCAGGTCGACGAACAGCACCGCGACATCGCGCTCCTGACCGCCCAATTCGGTGCCGCGCTCCAGCGCCCGGCGGGCGACGTCTTCGCCCACGTAGCGACCGAACAAGTCGCGCAGCCGTTGCCGCTCGGACAGGTCGCGGACCATGTCGTTGAAGCCGGCCTGCAGCAGTCCCAGCTCGCTGGCGTCGTAGATCTGCATGTGCGCGTTGTAATTACCGCGCTGCACCTCACCCAGCGCCCAGCGCAGCTGACGCAGCGGGTCGGCGATCGACATCGCCACCAGCAGCGTGCTGGCCAGCCCTATGCCCAGCGCCAATAATGCCAGCAGCAGGATCGGGTTCAACAACTTCTCCGGCGGCCCGTGCAGGTATTCGGCCTTATCGCCCACCACGGCCAACACGATCGTCAGCAGCGGCACCCCGGTCGACAGCGCCCAGGCCAGCATCTGACGGCCGATCACGCCGGAGGCCCGGATATTCTCCGGTAACCCGCCGCGCAGCGCGGCGACGGCCACCGGGCGCAGCACCCGTTCGGACTGCAGGTAGCCGATGATCGCGGTGGCGGTGGCGCCCAGCGCAACGGCGACGGCCACCACCGGCGCGGCGTGCTTGGCCACCGGCCAGCTGGCGGCGATGAAGATCACGCCGCCGATCAACCAGGAAGCCAGGTTGATCACCGTGCGGTGAAACGGCGTCCGCAGGGCGCGGCTGCGGGCCAGCACGGTCGCGGCCGGGTCCGGGTCGGCCAGCAGCGAGTCGCGGCGCTGCCACCGGAACACCGGCACCAACAGATGCGCACTGATCGCGGTTCCGAGGAAGAACAGCACCGCGATCGACCCGGTGAAGGTGGCCAAGTTCAGCGCCGGCAGTTGTTGCAGCTCGATGCGGTCTTCCGGCGGCAGTCCGTAGCGCAGGAAGCCCAGCACCAGAAGCGCGCCGATGATGTCGGCCTGCAACTGGCTCAGCGTGAACACCGGCCACGGCGTACGCACAAACCACTGGACGAATCCTTGGATCCGCCTGGGAAGTGCCCCTGCCATGCTCACCTGCCCACCGTATCGGTCGGCGGCTACCAAAAAGTAGCCGAAACGGCAGTATGCGGTGGCTGATGGCGCGGGACCGTCACCGGTGACCACTACTCTTGCCGGTGATGTCACGGGTATTCGCGCGCCTGGTCGGTCAAGAGTCGGTGGAGGCCGACCTGGTGGCCGCAGCGGCGGCCGCCCGTGGTGATTCGACTCACAGTGCCGCGATGACCCATGCCTGGCTGATCACCGGTCCGCCGGGTTCGGGTCGCTCGGTGGCCGCGCTGTGTTTTGCGGCGGCCCTGCAGTGCACGTCGGACGGGGTGCCGGGCTGCGGTGAGTGCCGATCCTGCACGACGACGATGGCCGGCACCCACGGCGACGTGCGCCGCGTCATCCCCGAGGGCCTTTCCATTGGCGTCGACGAGATGCGCGCGATCGTCCAGATCGCGTCGCGGCGACCCAGCACGGGGCGCTGGCAGATCGTGCTGGTGGAGGACGCCGACCGGCTCACCGAGGGTGCGGCGAACGCGTTGCTGAAGGTGGTCGAAGAGCCGCCGCCGTCCACGGTTTTCCTGCTGTGCGCGCCGTCGGTCGACCCCGAAGACATCGCGATCACACTGCGGTCCCGCTGCCGGCACGTCGCGTTGGTGACGCCGCCGCCGGACGCCATCGCCCAGGTGCTGACTGACAGCGACGGGCTGTCGGCCGAAACCGCGACGTGGGCGGCGTCGGTCAGCGGCGGCCACGTCGGCCGGGCCCGGCGGCTGGCCACCGACCCGGAGGCGCGTGATCGGCGGTTGCAGGCGCTGGGACTGGCTCGCGATGCCGCGACCCGGTCGAAGGCCTACGCAGCGGCCGAGGCGCTGGTGTCCGCCGCCGAGTCCGAAGCGACGGTTCTGACCACCGATCGCGACGAGGCCGAAACTGAGGAGCTGCGTACAGCGCTGGGTGCCGGCGGCACGGGCAAGGGCACGGCCGGCGCGTTGCGCGGGTCCGCCGGAGCGATCAAAGACCTTGAGCGACGGCAGAAGTCGCGTCAGACCCGGGCCTCGCGTGATGCGCTGGATCGCGCGCTGATCGACCTGGCCACCTATTTTCGGGACGCCCTGCTGGTCGCGGCGAGCGCACCCGGCCCGCGGGCCAACCATCCCGACATGGCGAAGCAGATCGCGGCGA
>DASXJI010000067.1:0-5009 GCA_036497495.1 Mycobacterium sp. | reverse complement strand
CCTGCAGAGTCCGCCGCACCGTCACGTTGAGCAGCCGGGCCTGCGCGTAAATCATCAGCGCGGCAACCAGATACATGCCAAGAGCCAGCAGAAGCGTGCGGGCGACCGCGCCGAAGTCGACGCCGTGGCCGGGTATCACCTGCATCCCGGAGAGCAGGTCGGCGAAGGCGTTGTCGCCGTGAGCCCGCGCCGCGGCGATGGCTTGATCCTTGGTGATCCCCGGGGGCAATCGCCGGCCGATCACGCCGTTGAACAACAGGTCGGTGGCATGGCCCAGGATGCGTGGGACCACGACACCGACGGCGGTGCCGACGACACTCAGCGCGGTCACCGCGACGGCCGTCCACCGCTGCGGCGCAAGTAGTTTCACCACGCGAACCAACGAGCCGCTGAAGTCCCGCGGCCGCATCGCCGGGGGAGCGGCCACCCGCTGCGTCGTGGTCGTCACCGTGGACCACTGACGTCGGCGTCCAGCGACTGCGATTCGGCGAATTCCCGGTAGGTGGGCGACTGCGCCAGCAGCGATTCGTGGGTACCCGCGCCGAGCACCCGTCCATCTTCGACGACGATCACCTGGTCGGCGTCCCCGATGGTCGAAATGCGTTGTGTGACAACGATAACGGTCGCGTCCACGGCGACCTCGGCCAGCCTGGAGCGAACCAGGGCATCGGCGTGCACGTCGAGTGCAGAGAAAGCGTCGTCGAAGATGTAAATCGCCGGGCGGCGGATCACCGCTCGCGCGATCGCCAGCCGCTGCCGCTGGCCGCCGGAGAAATTGATCCCGCCCTGCGCGACGGGCATCTGCAGGCCGTCGGCGTGGGCGCGCACGAATTCGTCCGCGGCCGCGATGTGCAGCGCGTCCCACATTTCGTCCTCGGTTGCGTCAGCCTTGCCGTAACGCAGGTTCTCGGCGATCGTCCCCGAGAACAGGTAACCGCGCTGTGGCACCAGCCCGATGGTGGACCAAAGTTCGTCGATGTCGCGGTGGCGCACGTCGACACCTTCGACGCGCACGGCTCCGGCGGTCACGTCGTACAGCCGGCAGATCAGCGCCACCAGTGTCGATTTTCCCGAGCCGGTGCCACCGATGACGGCGGTCGTCGTTCCGGGCCGCGCGGTCAGCGAGACATCTTGCAGCACAGCCCGATCCGCGCCGGGGTAGCGGAACGACGCGCCGTCGAGCTGGACCACTCCGCGATCGGCCAGTGACGGCCGGACCGGAATCTGGGGACTGCTGACGGCCGGGTCGGTCGACAGCACCTCGGTGATCCGCTCGGCGCACACTGCGGCCCGCGGCAACACCATCACGGCCATGGTCGCCATCACCACGGCCATCAGGATCTGGGCGAAGTACACCAGAAACGCGATCAGCGACCCGACCTGCATCTGGCCGCTGTCGATGCGTAAGCCGCCGAACCAGATCAGCGCGACGCTGGAGCAGTTGATGGTCAGGGTGGTGACCGGCAGCAGCAACGCCTGCCAGTTACCGGCGCTCTGCGCGGTGTTGGACAGCGCGACGTTGGCCTCGTCGAATCGCTGACGCTCGAATGGCTCGCGCGCGAACGCCCGCACCACCCGCACGCCGGACAGCTGCTCGCGCATAACCCGGTTGATATTGTCGATCAGCCTTTGCATGCTGCGAAAGAGCGGCAGCGTGTTGGAGATGATCCAGTAGTTGGCCACGACCAGTACCGGGACGCTGACCAGCAGCAGCCACGACAGGCCGGCGTCCTGATGGATGGCCATCACGATTCCACCGACACACATGATCGGCGCGGCGACCAGCACGGTGGTGCCCACCTGCGCGAGAAACTGGATCTGGCGGACATCGTTGGTGGTGCGGGTGAGCAGCGTCGGCGCGCCGAATCGGGACGTCTCGTGCTCAGAGAAGGTAGTGACCTGGTGGAACATCGCCGCACGGAGATCGCGGCCCAATCCCATGCCGGTACGAGAGCCGTAGTAGACCGCACCGACAGCGCACAACACCTGCAGTGAGGTGACGGCGAACATCAGCCCCCCAAGCCGGACGATGGTGCCGGTGTCGCCCTTCGCGATGCCGTCGTCGATGATCGTGGCGTTCACCGTCGGCAGGTACAGCGAGGCCAGGGTGCTGACCAATTGCAGCGTCATCACCGCCGCGACCAGCCGTCGATACGGCCGGACGAACCGGCGCAGCAAGGCCAGGAGCATTGGTCAACTGTTGCATACCGCCCGCGGCCGGGTCGGAACGATTCGATCAGAAACCACAGCTCACCGCGTGTGCAATGGTTGCCCCAAGGTGGTGCCGCTACAGTGCAACCTGTGATCACCAGAAGGTGCGGGTAGCGGTGCGGCATAACGTGGCAGCGCTGGCCCTGACGGCGGCGGCTCTGGTTCCGATGGCGGCCGCATGCTCTGATTCCGGCTCCAACCAATCCTCGTCGCCCGGGTCCACCGCGCCCGCGTCGGGGCAGGGGAGTCACGGTCCGTCCTTTCCGCAGTGCGGCGGTGTCAGCGACGAGACGGTGAATAAGCTGACGCAGATCAACGGGCTGGTCAACACCGCCAAGAATTCGGTGGGCTGCCAGTGGCTGGCCGGCGGCGGGATTCTGGGGCCGCACTTCTCGTTCTCCTGGTATCGCGGGAGCCCGATCGGCCGCGAACGCAAGACCGAGGAGCTGTCGCGGTCCAGCGTCGAAGACATCAACATCAGCGGTCACGGCGGCTTCATCGCGGTCGGCAACGATCCGCAGCTGGGTGATTCACTGTGCGAGGTCGGGATCCAGTTCAACGACGACTTCTTCGAATGGTCGGTGAACTTCAGCCAGAAGCCGTACCCCGACGCCTGCAACATCGCCAAAGAGCTGGCGCGTCAAACGATTGCGAACGGCAAGTGAGCGCCACCGTGCGTCGTCGGGTCCTGGTGAGCGTGGCGGTATTGGCCACCGCATTGTCCGTATCGACCGGCTGCACCCGGTCGGTCGGCGGTACCGCGGTCAAAGCGGGCGCCGGTGACGTGCCCCGTAACAACACTTCCGAGCAGCAGTACCCGAACCTGCAAAAGGAGTGCGAGGTACTGACCACTGATGTGCTGGCCAAGACCGTGGGCGCAGACCCACAAGACATTCAGAGCACGTTCGTCGGAGCTATCTGCCGTTGGCAGGCGGCCAACCCCGGCGGTCTGATCGACATCACCCGGTTTTGGTTCGAGCAGGGCAGCCTGGACAACGAACGCAAGGTGGCCGAGTTCCTCAAATATCAGATCGAGAACCGGGCGATCGCCGGCGTGCCGTCGATCGTGATGAAGCCGAATGACCCCAACGGCTCGTGCGGTGTCGCCAGCGACGCCGCGGGAGTGGTCGGATGGTGGGTCAACCCCCAGGTGCCCGGTATCGATGCCTGTGCACAGGCCATTAAACTCATGGAACTCACGCTCTCGACCAATTCTTGATATCGAATCGTTGAGCACTCGGTGCGCTGGTAGAACATGCCAGCGCACCGGTTTGCGTATCCGCAATGCGGATATTTCAGCCAGTGCGATTGGCCTAGATGATCTATTGACACCTGAACCGGTCACGGGCCAATAGTGGAGCCCTATACGATCGACGAATGTCTGAGACACCTTCACATGAGCCATCGTCCGCATCCGAGGACGTCACCGAATCTGCGGCCACGCCCGCGCCAGCGACCACGACTCACACGTCTCACGCTGCAAGTCCGTCGAAATTCGCTAAGTGGGGCACCGTCGCAGCCTTGGTACTGGCGATCCTCGCCCTCGCGGGTGCCGCCTATGGGTATTTCTTCCCGAACGAGAGCGCGGCCGCGGCGGGCAAATACACCGACCAGCAGCGCAGCGACGCCAAAAAGCACATTTGTGAAACGTTCAAGATCGTCGACCGCGCAGTAGTCAGGAATTCGCACCTGAAGAACCCGGACAATGGCGGGCCGATCGGTGCATTGGCGGTCGCCACCGCTCAGCGATTCGCGTTCTACGACGGCGGGGATTTCCTGCGCGACCGGGTGGCCGCCGAGCCCGCAACTCCCAAAGACCTGGCGGACAACGCCAGCGCCCTGGGAACCCAGCTCGAGGAACTCAGCATCGGATATCTCGCCGGTGCGCAGGACTTCGCACAGGACGAGCTGCGTCAAAACCTCGACGACAAGATCAAGAAGATCGTCGAGATCTGCAAATAACCCGTCGTAGCCGCGGTTAACGTGGCACGTGGAAATCGGTCAGCTGGACGGACCCGAGCTCGAGGTCCGTCCAGCTGCCGTTCAGCCGCAGCACTGCCATTGCCGATGTCGGAAATTTCGCCGAGATCCGTTCGGCGGCATCGGCGTTGGTGGTGCCGGGGTTGGCCAATCCCAAGGCCACCTCGGTCATCGTCGGCTCGTGGCCGACCACCAGCAAGACCGAGACGTCGTCACCGACGCCGTTGATCTCATCGATTACCGTGCCCGGTGTGGCGTCGTAGAGTCGCTCGACATACTGGACCGGTGCATCAATGCCGGTGCGCGCCAAGGTTTCGCGGGTTCGGGTGGCCGTCGAGCAGAGCACCGCGTCGATCTCCGGCAGATGTGTTCGCAGCCAGTCGCCGGCCAGGCCGGCTTCGCGCTGACCGCGCGGTGCCAGCGGTCGCTCGTGATCGGCCACCCCGTCGGGATACGCAGACTTTGCGTGGCGTAGCAGCACCAGTGTGCGGTCGTTGTCGCTCACGCGGTTCAGGCTACGGCAGCAGCTTTTCCGCGGCGCTCGTGTGGCTGATGTGACGCATGTTCTCACGGCTTCCGATGAATGCCGGACCTGCCGATGGAGGTCCCCGGACTTGTCGGCGGCCCGACCTAAACTCGCGATGCCCGGTCACCAACCGACCGGTCATGACGTAGAAGGGACGGGACCGCAATGCGATTCGTGCACACTGCCGACTGGCAACTCGGCATGACCCGTCACTTCCTCGCCGGCGAAGCCCAACCGCAGTATTCGGCTGCCCGTCGCGACGCA
This sequence comes from Mycobacterium sp., assembly GCA_036497495.1. Classification (GTDB taxonomy): domain Bacteria; phylum Actinomycetota; class Actinomycetes; order Mycobacteriales; family Mycobacteriaceae; genus Mycobacterium. The sequence continues at coordinate 28 of DASXJI010000067.1, read as the reverse complement.
GTGGCCGGTCTCGGTCCGCTGGCCGCAC
>DASXJI010000066.1:0-5203 GCA_036497495.1 Mycobacterium sp. | reverse complement strand
AGAAAATCTGACCTAACAAAAAGACACCAAAAAACTGGCATCAAAAAACCACGTCCCAACACGGGGCGCTGAAACGCGGCCAAAAAAACAACAACAAAAACAAAACCACCAAACACACTATTGAGTTCTCAAACAACACCCGTTTTCGGGCAACCCTGCTACTGTACTCCATCGCAATAGCGCCGTCAAACTGCACGTCCGATGCCCTAGAGCAGGCGTGCTTGTTATGTACCGACCTACTCTACGCGCTCTATCTCGGCGCCCAAACCCGCCAGGTTTTCCACGAACAACGGGTAGCCACGGTCGATGTGAAACACGTCGTGCACTTCGGTGTCACCGTCGGCCACCAGGCCGGCAAGCACCAGTCCGGCGCCGGCCCGGATGTCCGAGGACCACACTGGCGCACTCGACAGTTGCGGAAGACCCCTGACCACCGCGTGGTGACCGTCGGTGCGCGCATCGGCACCTAGGCGGATCATCTCCTCGACGAACCGGAACCGCGCTTCGAAGACGTTCTCGGTAATCATGGAAGTGCCGTCGGCGATTGACGCCAGCGCAATCGCCATCGGCTGAAGGTCTGTCGGGAAACCGGGGAACGGCAGCGTCGCGACGTTGACCGCCTTCGGCCGCTCGTACTGAGTGATCCGGAAGCTGTGGTCGGTCTGAGTAACCGTGGCGCCGGCGTCGTGCAGCTTGTGCAGCACAACCTGGAGATGCGCCGGGTCGATCCCGGTCACCGTGACGTCGCCGCGGGTTATCGCGGCGGCAATGCCCCACGTGGCGGCGACAATCCGGTCGCCGATCACGCGATGCTCCGTCGGGTAGAGCCGCGGTACGCCGGTAATCGTCATAGTCGGCGAACCCGCGCCCTCGACGTCCGCGCCCATCTGGTTCAGCATCGCGCACAGGTCAACCACGTCGGGCTCGCGCGCCGCGTTGTGAATCGTTGTCACACCCTCGGCCAGCACCGCAGCCATCAAGATGTTCTCGGTTGCCCCGACCGAGGGGAACTCCAGCTGAATTTCCGCGCCGTGCAAGGAATCTGCCTGAGCAACGACGCAGCCATGCTCGATATTGCAGACGGCTCCGAGTTGCCGCAGCCCGGCTTGATGCATGTCCAGCGGCCGCGAACCGATGGCGTCACCACCAGGCAGCGCCACTTTGGCGCGCTTGCACCGCCCGACCAGGGGACCGAGCACGCACACCGAGGCCCGGAACTGCCGCACCGCGGCGAAGTCGGCGTCGTATTTCGGCTCGTCCGGCGAGGTGATGCGGACGGTTGCGCCGGCCAATTCGACGGTGGCGCCTAAGCCCCGCAGCACTTCCGCCATCAACGGCACATCGAGGATGTCGGGACAGTTGGTGATCGTGCTGGTGCCTTCGGCCAGCAGCGTCGCCGCCATCAACTTCAGAACACTGTTCTTGGCTCCCCCAACAGCGACTTCTCCCGACAACCGACTACCCCCGGTCACCACGAAACGCTCCGCCACGCGGGTCAGTTTAGTGAAGCCGTTTCGCCCTGTCAGTCGGCTAGGCAAGTCGGAGCGGTACGTTTTTGTTATGGCAGTACATCTGACCCGCATCTATACCCGCACTGGCGACGACGGAACGACGGGGTTGAGCGATTTCTCACGGGTCTCCAAAAACGACACGCGGCTGGTGGCATACGCCGACTGCGACGAGGCCAACGCGGCGATCGGCGCCGCGATCGCCCTGGGGAACCCGACGCAGCAGATAGCTGACGTTCTGAAGCAGATCCAAAATGATCTGTTCGACGCCGGCGCGGACCTGTCGACGCCGGTGGTGGAGAACCCCAAATATCCGCCACTGCGCATCACGCAGTCCTACATCGACCGCCTCGAAGCCTGGTGCGATGAATTCAACGAGAGCTTGGCGCCGCTTAAATCCTTTGTGCTGCCGGGTGGTTCAGCGCTCTCAGCACTCCTGCACGTCGCCCGCACAGTGGCCCGACGCGCTGAGCGTTCGGCGTGGGACGCGATCGGGGAGCACCCTTCAGACGTCAGCCCGCTGCCCGCCAAGTACCTGAATCGCCTGTCGGACTTGCTGTTCATCTTGTGCCGAGTGGTCAATCCCGACGGCGACGTGCTCTGGCAACCCGGCGGCGGACGCTCCGACGAAGTAAACCCCAACGTCAGGTAGTGCGGCGACGTGCGCGCGGCGACGGACGCGATTCCAACCATGACTGGAATGCCGTCAATGCGCCTCGGTCCAGCGCGATTTCGTAGCCCGCCCGGCGCTCCTGCGTGGTGTCGCGCAGCTCGAGCACGATGATCTCTTCGGTCATGATGTCGAACTCGTCACCCCGGGGTGGACGTCGAGAGACAACCTCCACACCTCGCCGATTGAGTTTGCGGTCCGGCCACAACCGAACGCTAGACAGTCGATAAAACACGGCATCCGCACCGCGGTAACGAATTACGCCGTGGCGCCAACCGTGCCCCCCGACCGCGGGTATGTCCCGCATGATTGCCGCCGTGCCACCTTGACGCAGCTTCCACAAGCGATAGCTCAGGGCGACGACCGCAAGTCCCAGCAGGACGACGAGCACGATCATCACGCTCATGAGCGCGCTCATCGCCGCGGTCCGCTAGTTGAGCGCGCCGACAGCGCGCAGTCTGCCACGTCCCCTTGCGGCAATGCGGGGGTCGTCTGACTCCGAATCTTGTTTAGCCGCAGCCTCGTCGATCTCCGACTCGAATTGAGCGAACTCGGCGAGGATGCTGACACTCTCCTCGGTGACCGACAGGAAGCCGCCTTCGATGGCGACCCGGAGGTCATCCTCGCCCTCACGCTCCACACGAACAATGGCGTCGTCGACGAGCTGCGCAACCAGCGGGATGTGATGGGGCAGAATCCCGATCTCCCCCACCGTGGTGCGCGTGAAGAGGAACGTCGCCTCGCCCGACCAGATTTTCCGGTCGACGGCGACGATCTCCACGTTCAGCACGGCCATCTCACACCTGCCCTTCCATGCTCAGGCTCCGCCGCCGACACATCACAGCTTGACGCCGAAGCTTTCGGCCTTCTTTGCCAGGTCGTCCAGCCCACCGATAAGGAAGAAGGCCTGCTCGGGGACGTGGTCGAACTCGCCCTTGGCCAGCTTGTCGAACGCTTCGATGGTTTCCTTCAGCGGAACGGTGGATCCTGGCTGGCCGGTGAACTGCTCGGCCGCCATCATGTTCTGCGAGAGGAACCGCTCGATCCGACGCGCCCGATTGACTTGCTGCTTGTCCTCTTCGGACAGCTCGTCGATACCCAGAATCGCGATGATGTCCTGAAGGTCCTTGTAGCGCTGCAAGATTCGGATCACTTCCTGCGCAACCCGGTAGTGCTCTTCGCCGACGATCGCCGGGTCCAGGATGGTCGAGCTGGATGCCAACGGGTCCACCGCGGGGAAAATCCCCTTGGAGAACACGTTTCGAGACAGCTCGGTGGTGGCGTCCAGGTGCGCGAACGTCGTCGCCGGCGCGGGGTCGGTGTAGTCGTCGGCGGGCACGTACACCGCTTGCATCGAGGTGATGGACTTGCCCCGGGTCGAGGTGATCCGCTCCTGCAGCTCACCCATTTCGTCGGCCAGGGTGGGCTGGTAGCCCACGGCCGAAGGCATCCGGCCGAGCAGTGTCGAGACCTCGGAACCGGCCTGGGTGAACCGGAAAATGTTGTCGATGAACAGCAGTACGTCCTGGCCCTGCTCGTCGCGGAAGAACTCGGCCATCGTCAACGCCGACAAGGCGACTCGCATACGAGTGCCGGGCGGCTCGTCCATCTGACCGAACACCAGCGCGGTGTCCTTGAGCACGTCGGCCTCACCGAGCTCCACCCAGAGGTCGTTGCCCTCACGGGTGCGCTCGCCCACACCGGCGAATACCGAAGTACCACCGAAGTTTCGGGCGATACGGTTGATCATCTCCTGGATCAGAACGGTCTTACCCACGCCCGCGCCGCCGAACAGTGCGATCTTTCCACCACGCACATAGGGCGTCAGCAAGTCGACGACCTTCAGCCCCGTCTCGAGCATCTCGGTACGCGGCTCCAGCTCGTCGAACGGCGGTGGCTTACGGTGGATCCCCCAGTGATCGAAGTCTTCTCCGTAGCCTGGCTCGTCCAGGCAATGGCCCAATGCGTTGAACACGTGGCCCTTGACGCCGTCGCCGACCGGCACGGAGATCGCCTTTCCGGTGTCGGTCACCTCGACGCCACGGACCAGTCCGTCGGTCGGTTGCATCGAGATGGTGCGGACCAAGTTGTCGCCGAGGTGCTGCGCAACCTCGAGCGTCAGCGTCTTGGCCAGCTCTTTGTAGGTGATCTCGGCGTGCAGGGCGTTGAACAACTGCGGCACGGAGTCGCGCGGGAATTCGACGTCGACGACGGGTCCGGTGATCCGCACCACGCGGCCGTTGGTGTCGCTGCCCTTCGAGTTCGTCGACTTCGCAGCCTGTTTAGTGGTAGCAGCCATATCCTCTTCGCTTCCTGATGGGGCCTATTTGGCGTCGGCGAGCGCGTTTGCGCCACCGACGATTTCGCTGATTTCCTGGGTGATCTGAGCCTGCCGCTCTCGGTTCGCCTCCAGCGTGAGCGATTTGATGAGGTCGTCGGCGTTGTCGCTGGCCGACTTCATCGCACGCTGGCGTGACGCCAGTTCTGACGCAGCAGACTCGAGCAGCGCCGTGTAGATGCGGGTGGTCAGATAACGCGGCAGCAGCGCGTCGAACAGCGTCGTCGCATCCGGCTCGAACGAATACAGCGTGTGGGGCTCGTTGTCATCCTCGATGTACTCCACGACCATCGGGGCCATGCGGTGCGCTCCGACCGATTGCGACATCATCGACTTGAATTCGGTGTAGACGATGTGTAATTCGTCGACTCCGGACTCGTCGCTGGACTCTTCGTCGTCGCCGGCGCCGGCCAGGAAGGTACTCACCAGTGTTTCGGCGACCTTCGCGGCGTCATGGTAGCTGGGCCGCTCCGAGAAGCCAGTCCACGATTCGCTGATGTCCCAGTGGCGAAACTTGAAATAGCCCTGCGCTTTACGCCCAACGGTGTAGAGCACCGGAGTCTTGCCGTCCTCGCGCAGTCGCGCGAAGAGCTCCTCGGCCTTGCGAAAGGCGCCGGAGTTGTAGGCGCCGCACAGGCCCCGGTCCGACGAGACCACCAGCACGGCAGCCCGTTTCGGTGAGGGCTT
>DASXJI010000065.1:0-2058 GCA_036497495.1 Mycobacterium sp. | reverse complement strand
CGCACCAACGAGCGCAACCGACTGCGCAACAAGTCGGTGAAGTCGTCGCTTCGCACGGCGGTCCGCCATTTCCGTGAGGCCGCCGATGCGGGCGAGAAGGACAAGGCCGCCGAACTGCTGGTTTCCACCAGCCGACAGCTGGACAAGGCAGCCAGCAAAGGTGTGATCCACAAGAACCAGGCCGCCAACAAAAAGTCAGCGCTGGCACACACCCTCCACAAGCTCGGTAGCTAGTCCGCGCTGCTCAAGCGCCATTTCCTCCTCGGGCCGTTCCGGCCCGCATCGTCAATCGGCGACGAGCTCGGCAACCTTTCTCACCGCTGCTTCCAGCGCATAGTCCGCGTCCGCGGCTGCGCCTTTCACATCGGCGTTCAGCGCGGCTACCAGCCGCATCGCGGTAGCCACCGAGTCACGCGACCATCGTCGCGCCTGCTTCTGCGCCTTCTGAACCCGCCACGGCGGCATTCCCAATTCGGCGGCCAGCCGGTAAGGGTCGCCGGAGAGCGACCCGACCCGCCCGATGCTGTGGATGGCCTCGGCCAGCGCGTCGGCCAGCACCACATGCGGCTCGCCGCGCAGCATCGCCCAGCGCAACGCCTCGACGGCTCCCTCGACATCGCCCACCACGGCCTTGTCGGCGATATCGAAACCTTTCACCTCGGCCTTGCCGCTGTGGTAGCGCCGCACCGCGGCGGCGTCGACGTGCCCGCCGGTGTCGGCCACCAATTGTGAACAGGCCGAAGCGAGTTCGCGTACATCAGAACCGACCGCATCGAGCAGCGCTGCCATTGCGTCGTCGTCGACCTTGACCTTCAGTGCGCGAAATTCCTTGCGGACGAAGTCCGCGCGTTCGCCGGCCTTGGTGATCCGCGCGCACAGATACACCTGTGCACCCAGCGCGCGAATCTGATTCGCCAGCGCCTTGGCTCGCCCGCCACCCGAATGGACGACCACCAGCTCGGTGCCCTGCGGGACATCCCCCGCGGCTTTGGCAATCAATTCAGCGGCTTCTTTGCCGGCTTCTCCGGCGGCTTCCAATACGACCACGCGTTCGTCGGCGAACAGCGACGGGCTCAGCAGTTCGGCCAACTCGTAGACACCGACGTCGCCGGCCCGCACCCGATTCACCGGGACGTCGTCGGTGCCGGCGCGCCGACGTGCCGCGCGCAGCACGTCCCCGATGGCGCGCTCGACCAACAGCTCCTCATCCCCCAGTACGAGATGCAATGCCGAATCCTGCTGGCTCACCGGTTGATCGTGTCACGTCCGGCCGACAGAGCCGCCGGCCCCTGTCAGCAGACCCGACAACGACCAGGCCAGCAGCGCGCAGCCTGCCAGGGCCAGGCCGGCCCGGAACCATCGCCACCGCCAGAGCAGCACGGTCAGCAGCCCTGCGGCGCCGACGGCCAGCACACCGGCGATCCCGTCCGGTACCGGCACGCTTGCCGCGGGGATATTCGCGGCCCAATGCGCGATGCGCAGCAACCACCACAGTTCGGGGCCGGTGAACCGGATCAGCAGTTGCGCCCCGGACGGCCAGAACAGGCACAGCGCGGCCGCGGCGGTGCCGAGCACGGTGATCGGCGCGATCAGCGCCGCGACCGCGAGATTGGCTGCCGCCGACACCAGGCTCACCCGCCCGGAGATGCCGGCGATCAGCGGCGCCGTGACCAACTGCGCGGCACACGCCACGCAGACGGCGTCGGCCAGCGGTTTGGGCCAACCCGCCGCGACCAGACGGCGAGACCAGATCGGCGCGATGACCACCAGCGCGCCGGTCGCCACCACCGACAAAGCCAGGCCCACGTCGACCGCCAACTGCGGCGCGACCACCATCAACAACAGCACGGTGCCGGCCAACGCCGGAATTGCTTGCCGGCGCCGCGATGACAGCACACCTACCAAAGCGATCGCGCCCATCACGGCCGCCCGCAACACGCTGGCGGTCGGCTGCACCACGATGACGAACAGCACCAAGGCGATGCCGGCCAACGCCACCGCGGCCCGCGGGCCGATCAGCCGCGACGACAACAGCACCGCTCCGCAGACGATCGTGAC
>DASXJI010000064.1:0-4394 GCA_036497495.1 Mycobacterium sp. | reverse complement strand
CGACATACCGTGCTTTGTTCGTCCGCGGACGGCTAAAAAGCGGCGAGTCGATGCTGGTGGTCGGCGCAGGCGGCGGGATCGCGACGATGGCAATTGCCCTCGCGGTTGCCGCCGGGGCCAGCATCACCGTGACCTCCTCGTTGCCCGAAACCATCGAGCGCGCGGTAGCCGCGGGGGCACGCGACGGCGTTCTGCACACCGAACAGGGATGGCCGGAGCAGGCTCGTGCCATGTCGCCGGAGAATGGGTTTGATCTGGTCCTTGACCCGGTCGGCCGTTGGAGCGAGTCAGTGCGAGCGTTGCGCCCCGGCGGCCGACTGGTGGTCCTCGGGGCCAACGCCGCCCAGACCGCCGCCATGGACATCCGCAGCTTCTATTTCGGTCAGTTCGATCTGCTGGGAACCACCATGGGCAGCGGTAGTGACTTCGCCGGCTTGCTCCACCTGATCGATCGGTGCTCGATGCGTCCGCCGGCGATCGACCGCGAGTTCCCCTTGGATCGGGCAGCCGAGGCACACGAATACCTGGAGCGTGGACGCACGTTCGGCAAATGCGTACTGACACATGGCTAGGAGGCCCGGAGTGAGCGAGTCAGCCGAACTGGTCAGCTATCGGCTCGAAGCGGCCAGCCCTGAAGGCGATGCCCAGGCGGCCTACCTAACGCTAAACGACCCCGCGCGACGCAACGCCTTGTCGGACGCGCTGCTCGATCAGCTGAGCGCATCGCTGCAACGCGCGGCGGCCGACCCGCGGGTGAGAGTGGTCGTCCTGACATCGTCTCACCCACGGATCTTCTCCTCTGGCGGCAACCTTGACGCATTCGCCGACGATCGCGCGACGATCGTCAAATACGCTGGCCTGTCGCGATTCCCTGCCCTCTTCCGCACGCTTATTGGAATCGAGAAGCCGGTGATCTGCGCCGCCAACGGTGACGTGCTTGCTGGAGCGCTCGGCATCGCGTTGGCCTGTGATCTCATCATCGCTAAAGAATCGATACGACTTGGCTGCCCGGAGATCAACGTCGGCGCCTTCCCGTTCATGATCTCGGCATTGATCTTCCGCGCCACCGGTCGCCTGGTCGCCAACGAACTCATGATGACCGGCCGACTGGTCAGTGCCGCCGAGGCTGCCGCCGCCGGGTTGGTCAACAAGGTAGTACCCGACACCGAATTCGACGACACCCTCCGTCAGTGGATCACCGACATCGCCGGCAAATCACCGTTGCTGCTCGGTATGGGCAAGAAGGCGCTGGCAGCGACCCGCGACATGCCACTGGAATCGGCGCTGGAATACCTGCAAGCCCAGCTGGCCTTGGCCTTCACCACCAACGATCTGACAGAAGGGGTGCTGGCCTTCAAGGAGAAGCGCTCCCCCCGCTGGCGCAACACCTGAAGACCACACCTCGCTAAGACTTCTTGCCGTTTCGGTCTGACCATTCTATGATTTGAAGAATTATGCCTCCGGGGCAGCCGCTGCCCGGAGGGCGGGATCCCGAGAACCGAGGAATTGCGCGATGAAGCCAAGCCCGTACACCGACCGCTACCGCCCGCATGAAATCGACCAGTTCTACGCGTCGGGGCTCTGGGCGACCGAGACCTTTCATGACCTGTTGGTTCGGCGCGTCCAACACAACCCCGACAAAGTCTTCGCGACTGACGGGACGAGATCGCTGACGTACCGAGAGCTCTTCGACGCCGGCCAACGGCTGGCCGTCGGCCTACACCGGCGGGGCTTGCGACGCGGTGACACCGCCGCCGTCCAGCTGCCCAACTGGGTCGAATTCATCCAGGTGCTGACCGCACTGTCGCGGCTCGGCGTGATCATGGTCCCAATCATGCCGATCTATCGACGAGACGACGTCAGCTACGTCCTCGCTAATGCCGGCGTGCGAGCGGTGTTTACTCCTTCGAACTTCGGAAAATTCGACTACTTGGACATGTATCTCGGCCTGCGCAAGGAGCATCCGGAACTCACGCTCGTCGTTACCAGGCCCGACAGCACCGCCGAGGAAGTCGCCGACGCCGATGCCGATGTGTTCACCCTGCAGCAGCTGGAGGCCGACGCCGACGACGACAGCGCCCGCCAGGAGCTCGACGCTCCGCCCAATGCAGATGAGCCGTTCGTCACCGTCTATACCTCTGGCACCACCTCTCGGCCGAAAGGATGCGTGCACACGTTCAACACGTATTGTGCGGGATCACGCGCGCTGATCGGGCCATTCGGCTACACCGAGGACGACGTGCAGTTTGGCCCCTCTCCGATAGCCCACACCACCGGGCTGGTCACCAGCGTGTTGCTGCCCCTGCTGACCGGGGGGTCGACACACGTCATGGCCAAGTGGGACCCGGCCCGCGGCATTGACGAGATTCAGCGCTTCGGCTGCACGGCGGCAGTTTCGGCGCCAACCTTCCTGCACACCTTGATATCTGAGTACAACGCCGAGCGCCACGACCTATCAACGCTGCGGTTGTGGACATGTGCGGGCGCGCCCATCCCTGCGGCGGTAGTTCAGCAGGCCAGCGCAGCACTTCCCAACATCAAGGTCCTCAGCCTCTACGGGCGAAGCGAAAACCTAGTAACCACAACATGTTCCGTAACTGACGACGTTTCGCGCGCGCTAACCTCGGATGGCAAGGCGATGCCGGGTGCGGAGGTTAAGATCGTCGATGAAAAAGGCCACGAGGTGCCCCGCGGTACCGAGGGCGACATCGCTTACCGCGGCCCAGCCCATATGGTCGAATACCTTTCGAATCCTCAAGAAACCGCGGCCCTTTTCACCAATGACGGCTTTTCCAAGTCGGGCGACCTGGGAACCATGACCGACGACGGATTCGTGCGGGTTACCGGCCGCACCAAAGACATCGTTATTCGCGGCGGGATGAACATCAGCGTTCGCGAGATCGAGGAGCACTTGGCGCATCACCCCACGTTGCAGGCGTTCTCGGTGGTGGGCATGCCCGACGAGAAGCTCGGCGAGAGGGTGTGCTGCTATGTGGTAGCCAAGCCGGGAAACGAGCCGCCGACGGTCGACGCCCTCCGCGAGTTCTTGCTCGGCGAGGGCATGCCCATCCAAAAGACACCCGAGCGCGTCATCACCCTCGACTCGCTGCCGATGACCGCGACCGGCAAGGTGCTCAAACACGAGTTGCGCAAAGACATTGAACAACGCCTCAAAGCGGAGCGCGCACATAACCAAGAAGTGGCTGGCACACCCTGATGGACGTAAAGGACAGTCCCGAGGATGCTGAATTCCGCGTCCAGGCTCGTGAGTGGTTAGAAGACACAATGCTGCAGCTGGGCGGGGTGGAACCAGCTCGCCTTGAGGACAAGCTGGATTATTGGCGCACCTGGCAGGGCTTCCTCTTCCATGCCGGATATGCCGGGCTGTCGTGGCCCAAGCAATATGGTGGCGGCGGCGCCGACGCGAAACTGCGCGCGATCTTCAACGAAGAACTCGATCGAGCCGGCGCTCCTGAGCGGCTCAACATCATCGGCGAGGATTTCGCCGGGCCCACCATAATCGAGTTCGGCACGCCAGAGCAGCAACAACGCTATCTCCAGCCGATTCTGACCGGTGACGATATTTGGTGCCAGTTGTTCTCCGAGCCGGAGGCCGGCTCGGACCTTGCCTCGTTACGCACGACCGCCACCAAGGTGGACGGCGGGTGGCGAATTCAGGGGCAAAAAATCTGGACAAGCCGCGCCCAGCTGGCAGCGCACGCGATCCTGCTTGCCCGCACGGGAGGCGGACCCCGCCACCGCGGGATCACGTATTTTCTACTGGCGATGGACAGTCCGGGCGTCGAGGTCCGTCCGCTCGCACACATGCTGGGAGAGGCCGAGTTCAACGAAGTTTTTCTCGACGAGGTATTCATTCCTGATGACTGCGTCCTGGGCGACGTGGACGGCGGATGGCGGGTCGCGATGGGCACCCTGGCGTTCGAGCGGGTGGCCATCGCCACCGGCCGAGTGAACACCACCGGCGCTGTCAACGATTTGATCCGCCAGATCTCCGGTCGTACAACCGATGACGGCACACCTTTGGGAACCGACCCGCTGGTGCGGCAACGGATTGCGGATCTCTACGGGCGGGCGCTCGTGCACTACCTCATCGGACAGCGGGTAATCACCGGCGCCGCCGGGGACGGTCCACCCGGCCCGGTGACCTCGATCGGGAAGCTGTTCTTTTGCCCGCTGGTCGAAGACATTGCCGATTTCGGGCTAGAGCTCGATGAGATGGGTGGGCAGTTCTCGCTCGCCCCGAAGGGTGCCGTCGATTCATTATCGGCCGACGGCCAGCGGTGGCTACGACTTGCCTATCAGGCTCGAGGTACTGCCATCGCGGGCGGCTCGACCTTTATCCAGCGCAACATCGTCGCCGAGCGCATCCTCGG
>DASXJI010000063.1:0-9334 GCA_036497495.1 Mycobacterium sp. | reverse complement strand
ACACCCGTCGTTCGTGATGAGCAACAGCTTCTCCAACCAGGTCATCGCGCAGATCGAGCTGTGGACCAAGAACGACGAGTACGACAACGAGGTCTACCGCCTGCCCAAGCACCTCGACGAGAAGGTGGCCCGCATCCACGTCGAGGCGCTCGGCGGTGAGCTGACCAAGCTGAGCAAGGAGCAGGCCGAATACCTCGGCGTCGACGTCGAAGGCCCCTACAAGCCGGACCACTACCTCTACTGATCTTTGTCGGAGCCCGAACGTGACGCCACAGTCACATCGGGGGCCGACCGTGACCGTACCGTCACGTTCGGGGCACCGCTAGGCTCGCGCTGTGCTGATCGCTGTTGAAGGGGTCGACGGCGCCGGCAAGCGAACGCTCACCGAAGGCCTGCGCGCGGCGTTGGAGGCTGCCGGGAAATCGGTGGCCACACTGGCGTTCCCGCGATACGGGCGGTCGGTGACCGCCGACGTGGCCGCCGAGGCACTGCACGGCCAGCACGGCGACCTGGCCACTTCGGTGTACGCGATGGCGATGTTGTTCGCGCTGGATCGCGCCGGGGGAGCCGACCAGATTCGCGACCTGTGTCGTGACCACGACGCGGTGATTCTGGATCGCTACGTGGCGTCCAACGCCGCATACAGTGCCGCGCGCCTGCACCAGCAGGCCGACGGCGAGGTGGTCGGTTGGGTGCACGACGTCGAATACGGCCGATTGCAGCTCCCGGTGCCGGACTGGCAAGTGCTGTTGGGCGTCTCGTCCGAGCTGGCCGATCAGCGTGCCCGCCAGCGGGCCACCCTCGATGCCAGCCGGGAGCGCGACGCCTATGAACGCGACGCCGGCCTTCAGCAGCGCACCGGCGCGGCGTATGCCGGACTGGCCGCAGCGGGCTGGACCGGACGCTGGTTGGTGGTCGACGCCGAGGTTGATCCGGGCCGGCTGGCGACGCAGTTAACGGCCTAACGCATGCCCGGCGTGCAACGGCTGTGGTAATAGGTGCAAGAAACACGCGTGTGGTAGCCCCGTTTTGTCCTGATCTGATGACACCATGGACATCATGAGGCAAAGGATTCTCGTGGTTGACGACGACGCTTCGCTGGCCGAGATGCTGACCATTGTGCTGCGGGGGGAAGGGTTCGACACCGCCGTCATTGGTGATGGCACCCAGGCGCTGACCGCGGTGCGCGAACTGCGGCCCGACCTGGTGTTGCTGGACTTGATGCTGCCGGGCATGAACGGCATCGACGTGTGCCGGGTGCTGCGGGCCGACTCGGGTGTTCCGATCGTGATGCTCACGGCCAAGACCGACACCGTCGACGTGGTGCTCGGCCTGGAGTCCGGCGCCGACGACTACATCATGAAGCCGTTCAAGCCCAAGGAGCTGGTCGCGCGGGTGCGGGCGCGGCTGCGGCGTAACGAGGACGAACCGGCCGAGATGCTCTCGATCGCCGATGTCGACATCGACGTGCCCGCACACAAGGTCACCCGCAACGGCGAACAGATCTCGCTCACGCCGTTGGAGTTCGACCTGCTGGTGGCGTTGGCGCGCAAACCGCGCCAGGTGTTTACTCGTGATGTGCTGCTTGAACAGGTCTGGGGATACCGGCACCCGGCGGATACCCGCCTGGTGAACGTGCACGTCCAGCGTCTACGGGCCAAGGTCGAAAAAGACCCCGAGAATCCGACCGTTGTGCTGACCGTTCGAGGAGTGGGTTACAAGGCCGGACCGCCGTGATCCGTGCCGGCGACGACGCAGAGCGTAGCGATGCAGAGGAGCAGCACAGAGCTCACGAGCGTCGCGATGTTGAGGAGCGGCGCCGGTGATCTTTGGCTCGAAGCCACGTTTTCGTGGTCGTTCGGGTCGTTCGGGCCCGGTGATGCGGGGCATGGGTACGTTGAGCCGCGCTCTCGGCGTGGCCTGGCGCCGCTCGTTGCAGCTTCGGGTGCTCGCTCTGACGCTCGGTATGTCCCTGGCGGTGATCCTGGCGCTCGGCTTCACGCTGACCAGCCAGGTCACCAACCGCGTGCTTGACGTCAAAGTCCGCGCCGCCACCGAGCAGATCGACCGGGCCCGCGCTACGGTCAGCGGGATCGTCAGCGGGGAAGAGGCGCGCTCACTGGACAGCAGCCTGCAGCTGGCCCGCAACACCTTGACGTCGAAGACCGACCCGACCTCCGGAGCCGGCCTGGCCGGCGCGTTCGACGCCGTTCTGGTGGTACCCGGCGACGGTCCGCGGCCCGCCGCCTCGGCCGGGCCGGTCGACCAGTTGCCCGACACGCTGCGCGAATTCGTGAAGGCCGGGCAGGTGGCCTACCAGTACGCGACGGTGCACACCGAGGGCTTCTCCGGTCCGGCGTTGGTGATCGGCACTCCGACGATGTCACGGGTGAACAACCTCGAGCTGTACCTGGTCTTCCCGCTGGGCAACGAGCAGAGCACGATCGCACTGGTCCGCGGCACGATGGCCACCGGCGGACTGGTGTTGATGGTGCTGCTGGCCGGTATCGCGTGGATGGTCACCCGGCAGGTGGTGGTACCGGTGCGGGCGGCGGCGCGGACCGCGGAGCGATTCGCCGACGGGCACCTGTCGGAGCGGATGCCGATCAACGGCGAAGACGACATGGCCCGGCTGGCGGTGTCGTTCAACGACATGGCCGAAAGCCTGTCCCGGCAGATCGCCCAACTCGAGGAATTCGGCAACCTGCAGCGCCGGTTCACCTCCGACGTCAGCCACGAACTGCGCACCCCGCTGACCACCGTGCGGATGGCCGCCGACCTGATCTACGACCACAGCGAGGACCTCGACCCGGCCCTGCGACGGTCGACCGAGCTGATGGTCAACGAGCTCGACCGGTTCGAGTCGCTGCTCAGCGACCTGCTGGAAATCTCCCGCCACGACGCCGGTGTGGCCGAATTGTCGGTCGAGGCAGTCGATCTGCGGACCACCGTCAACAGCGCGCTGAGCAATGTGGGTCACCTGGCTGAGGACGCGGGGGTCCAGATGATCGTCGACATGCCGGACGAAGACGTGATCGCCGAGGTCGATCCACGCCGGGTCGAGCGGATTCTGCGCAACCTGATCGCCAACGCGATCGACCACGCCGAGCACAAGCCGGTGCGGATCCGGATGGGCTACGACGAGGACACCGTTGCGGTAACGGTCCGCGACTACGGTGTCGGCCTGCGGCCGGGCGAGGAGAAGCTGGTGTTCAGCCGGTTCTGGCGGTCGGACCCGTCGCGGGTGCGGCGCTCCGGTGGAACCGGACTCGGGCTGGCGATCAGCGTCGAGGACGCGCGACTGCACCAGGGCCGGCTGGAGGCCTGGGGCGAGCCCGGCAACGGCGCCTGCTTCCGGCTCACCCTGCCGCTGGTCCGGGGACACAAGGTCACCACCAGCCCGCTGCCGATGAAACCTGTTGCCCCCGAGCGCAAAGACGGCAAGGTGCGGCAGCGCGAACACGCGGAGCGCGGAGCGTGATGCGGCGACTAGGTCCGCTGCTCGCCGTGGCTGCCGTGCTGGCGGGTTGCGCGGGTGTGCCGAGCGCATCGGCGCCGCAGGCCATCGGCACCGTCGAGCGCCCGGCACCGGCGAACCTGCCCAAGCCGACGCCCGGCATGGATCCCGATGTGCTGCTGCGTGAATTCCTCAAAGCCACCGCTGATCCGGCCAACCGGCACCTGGCGGCGCGACAGTTCCTGACCCGGTCGGCGTCCGATGCGTGGGACGACGCCGGTAGTGCGCTGTTGATCGACCACGTGGTGTTCGTCGAAACCCATAGCACCGAACGTGTTTCGGTCGCGATGCGCGCCGACAAGCTCGGTTCGCTGTCCGACATGGGCGTGTTCGAAACCGCCGAGGGGCAGCTGCCCGATCCCGGTCCGATCGAGTTGGTCAAGACGCCGGGCGGCTGGCGCATCGACAAGCTGCCCAACGGGGTGTTCCTGGACTGGCAGCAGTTCCAGGCCACCTACAAGCGCAACACGCTGTATTTCTCCGACCCGACCGGCAAGACCGTGGTGCCGGATCCGCGCTACGTCGCAGTGTCCGACCGCGACCAGCTTGCCACCGAGCTGGTCTCCAAGCTGATCGCGGGCCCGCGCCCGGAGATGGCCAAGAGCGTGCACAACATGCTGACGCCGCCGGTGCGGCTGCGCGGACCGGTGACGCGCGCCGACGGCGGCAAGAGCGGCGTCGGCCGAGGCTACGGCGGCGCCCGCATCGACCTGGAGTTGCTGACGGTTGCCGATCCGCGCAGCCGGCAATTGGTTGCCGCACAGATCATTTGGACGCTGGCACGGGCCGATATCAAGGGCCCGTACGTGATCAAGGCCGACGGTGCCTCACTCGACGAACGCTTCGCCGACGGGTGGAACACCACCGACGTGGCGGCCACCGACCCGGGTGTGGCCGAGGGTGCCGCCGCCGGCGTGCACGCGCTGATCGGTGGCCGAGTGGTGGCGCTGGACGGCCAGCGCTCCGTCCCGGTGCCCGGGGCGTTCGGGCGGACCACGGACCAGACCTCGGCCACGCTGTCCCGCAACGGGCATCAGGTGGCCTCGGTAGTAACGCTTCGGCCCGGCGCCCCGGACATGGCGTCGTCGTTGTGGATCGGCGATCTGGGCGGCGAGGCGGCCGAAGCCGCTGACGGACATACCCTTTCGAGGCCGACCTGGTCGCTGGACGATGCGGTGTGGGTGGTGGCCGACGGCAACACCGTGCTGCGCGCCATTCAGGAGACCGCCTCGGGGCAGCCGGCGCGGCTGCCGGTCGACTCGGCCGCGGTGTCCAGCCGCTTCCCCGGAGTGATCGCCGAGTTGCAACTGTCCCGCGACGGTACTCGCGCGGCGATGGTGATCAATGGCCAGGTGATCTGCGCCAGCGTCGAGCAGACGCAGGCCGGCCAGTTCGCATTGGCTTATCCGCGGCGGCTCGGATTCGGGTTGGGCTCCTCGGTGGTGTCGTTGTCGTGGCGCACTGACGAAGACATCGCGGTGAGCCGCAACGACGCCGAGCACCCGGTGTCCTACGTCAACATCGATGGGGTGAATTCCGACGCACCGAGCACCAATCTGCAGCAGCCGGTCGGGGTGATCGCGGCCAACCCGTCGACGGTGTACGTCGCAGACCCGCGTGGGGTGATGCAGCTGTCGATCTCGGGCGCCGAAGGCGTGCAGGGCTGGCTCGATGTCCCGGCGTTCATGGTGGGCGGGGCGATGCCGGTGATGCCCGGCTGACGTGCGTTATCCGGCCACGGCACTGCGTTCGGTGGCTAGCCGGTTCTCCTTGATCTGCCTAGCGTTAACGGGGTGACCAGCCAGGTGCCCGCGACAACGCCCCCACGGTCTATCGATGTGCGACGGGCACTGGTTGCCTCGGGGATCGTCGGCAAGAGCGATCCAGCCGCACTGACTCGGTGGTGCCGGCAGCTGAAGCCGGTGTGCTTCCCAGCCGGGCACGTCATCGCCACCGGCGGCGATGACGGCGGTCGCCTTTACGTCATCATGTCCGGCAAAGTGAAAGCTTCGATCAGCCGGCAGAGCGGTTGTGAGCTCCTGCTGGCCGTCCTGGGAAGACACGAAATCTTCGGCGTGGTATCGCTTTTCGAGCCGGTCGCGCGTGAAACGAGAATAACCGCGCTCACCGAAGTTCTGGCGGTGCCGATTGAACGCGGACAGTTGCTCAGCTGGATGGCCGAGTGCCCAGAGTTGACCGCTCGAACGCTGCGTCTGTTCGCAAGGAGGGCGAAAGAGATGACGGACGCCCTGACAGACTTCGCCTCCGCCGATATTCGAGGTCGCGTCGCGAGCCGGCTGTCGTTGTTGAAACGACGGTTTGGCCAGCGGGAAGGTGAAGTGGTACGGATCGTGCACGAGATGACGATGGAAGACTTTGCCCGCCTTGTCGGCGTCTCGCCAGAGGTGGTTCGTAATGCATTAGGCGATCTCGAGAATCAGGGCTGGATCCGTTTAGACGACGACAGCGTAGTGGTCGTCGACTCCCAGGCACTTTCGTCTTATCGAAACCCGTTGTCGTGAAATGATTTTAGAGATCTCGATACTGAGCTTCATGGTGAGGCTGTCGGTCGCGAGGCTCCCTTTGCGGGCGGTCTTTTTAGCGGCTCAAGGAATTTCAGCAGGCTAACTGATGCGTTCGGAATAGATCCTGTTCGATGATCGTTCGCCAGTGAGCTCAAACGAGTCCCACAGCTGATCAGCAGCGTAAAGCCCAGGCCAGCGTGGGACGCTGACATACGGGGCTGAAGACGGAGTGGTTCGACGGTTCGGCCGGAAAGACGACCGTGGCGAACGTCACGTGAACCTGCTCGCTCATCGGGTCGTTCCAGAGGTAACCGGGGGACGGTGAGAGGGCAACGTTGTGGCGGAACGACCGACAGCGGACGCCGGGCATCCGCATATCTGGATCCCGGTGAAGGAGTTCGACCATTTCGTCGAACTATGCGGCTGTGACCGGCCGCACCTGAACCTGCTGACTGATCCGGACGCGTTTTCAATGACTCAGCGCGGCGGTCGTATGGGGCCAGTGAGCATTCAGGACACCGTGTTCGATGCTGACACGTCCATCGACTGCGGTGAGGAGTGCAGCACGTATCGGGTGTTTCTGGTGCGCTCAGGCCGCGCGAGGGGAGCACACCGGGGGTTGCCGGCCGGTGGCCGCGCCGGCACTGCGGCTGTGTACGCGCCAGAGGGGCTTTCCGGGCTGCAATGGGACGCGGGTACCGAAATACTCCTACTCAAGATGGCCCGTCACGCCGTTGAGGACGCGCTCGGCGATGCACTGGGCCGACAGCTGACGTCGCAACCCGATTTCGAACCGCTGTTGCCAATTCACACCGCATCGGCCCGAAGCTGGATCAACATGCTGGCGCTGTTCGCGGAGCAGTTTTTCCATCCCGACGGCTTGATCCATCAACCACTGGTCGGAATGCCGTTCGTCGACAGTCTGATACGCGGATTCCTTGTGGCCGCGGAACATTCGCAGCGCGACGCCCTTTTGGGACGCGATGATTCGATGCCGCCACGCGCGGTTCGCACCGCAATCGACGTCATCGAAGCGGAAGCGCATTTGCCCCTCACGCTGTCGTCGATCGCCGCTCGCAGCCAGGTCAGTGTCCGTTCCCTGCAGCAGGGTTTCAAGCGTCACCTCGACACAACACCGATGGCGTACCTGCGTGACGTGCGGTTGCGCCGGGCCCACCAGAGCTTGATCGAGTCGGACCCATCGGTAGTCACAGTGGCTTCGGTTGCCTACGATTGGGGCTTCACCAACCTCGGCCGGTTCGCCGCCGCCCACGCGGCCCGCTACCGCGAGCCACCAGTTAAGACGTTGCGCCGCACCGCCTAGCCGGCCGCGGTCGCGCAAACTGGCCAAAAGCTCGCGTGCGATGGCTAGCAAGCGACTCCCGTTCTTCTTAGCGTTGTTCGAGTAGTCAACGCTCCCAGCATGTTTGGGTCTAGGAAGAATCGGAGTCCGCATGAATAGTCAACCCAACCACCCTCACGTCCGCCGTCTGCGACCCTGGCGCATCGCCCTCGGCATGGGCGCCGGGGCCATCGCGGCCGCCGCGATGCTCGGCTTTTCCGAGGCCGCAGACGCGCACGCCGACGATAGCGCCGACGGGCTGGGCCAAGCCGGCATGGACTTGACCCAAGCCACCCAGGTATTGGATGGAGCTCCCGAGGCATCGCTCGACGCCCAGCAACTTGCATTGCTCACAGGGCAAGAGATGCTCCAGACCGGCGCCGCGTCGTCGCTGCTCACCGACCAGGAATCAGTTCTGTCCGGACTGCCCGCAGCTGACCAAGCAGACCTGACCGGCGCTGACGATCAGCTGACCCAGGCGTACCAGGCGGTGCTGACTGCTGACCAAGCGTTTGTCGCGGCTGACCAAGCCGGCGATCTCAGCGGTGTTCAAGGGGCGCTGCCGGTTGACCTCGGGGTGATCGACGCTGATTTCGGATTAGACGGCGCAGCCTTCAACACGGCCTTTGCTGACATCGGCGCGGAATTCGCCAATTTCTTCGACGTCTCGGCTTTGCTTCCCTGACGAGGTGGCTATCTGGCGGTGGGGTCTGTGGCTCCACCGCCAGTCGCCGTGCTGTCGGTGCCGCTCGGCACACTTGCGCTGTGCTGGATCTGTTTCTTCCGCTGGAGTGCGGTGGTTGCGGGGCGCCATCGACGCGATGGTGCGCGGCCTGCGCCGACGAACTCGCGATCGATCTCGACGCGCCGCGCGTCGTCACCCCGCGCACCGACCCGCAGGTGCCGGTGTTCGCGCTCGGCCGCTACGCGGGGGCGCGGCGGCGGGCGATCGTCGCGATGAAAGACCGCGGCCGGGCCGACCTGCGCGCGCCGCTGGCCCGGTCGCTGGCTCTCGGCGTGCACCGCTTAGTGCGGTGGGGTCTGCTTGACGTTCCGCTGACCATCGTCCCGGCACCGACCCGCGGCTGGTCGGCCCGTCATCGCGGCGGCGACCCGGTGACACGTATCGCCACCCTGGCGACGGAGGGCCACCCGGGCATCACCGTCGTGCGGGCGCTGCGAATGACGGCGTCGGCCCGCGACTCGGCGGGGTTGAACAGCGCCGCACGTGAACGCAACATCGCCGGACGCGTGCTGCTGACCCGCCGGCGTCTGCCGCCCTGCGGCGAGCTGCTGCTGGTTGATGACATCGTCACCACCGGCGCGACCGCCCGCGAGTCGGTGCGGGTACTGCACCGGGCCGGGGCGCGAGTGTCGGCTGTGCTGGCGTTAGCAGCGGCGTGAGTGTTTGTGAAGAACTCGCAACAGGTCGGGCGAAATGCTGGCAATGCCGCCCGTGGACGGTCTACCGTCGGGAACAAGCACCAACAACGCCTCGAGGCAGCGCATCTGAATCGCAGATTGAGGCGCCACCGTCAACGGTAGGGGGTGAGTGTTCGACACCTTGCATCGGCGGGCGGCCACTGAGTTCTGACAACCCCGTCGGCGCGTGTACCCATAGCCGGGCGCGCTTAGCGCGCAATGCGACAGAAACGAGTTGTCAAGTATGTCAAGACAAACCGTGGATTCCGGGCAGCTTCTGGCTGAACCTCCGGTCGACGCCGATGACCACGAACCGATGGCAAGCGCCGAGGTCGTCGTCAAAGGCCGCAACGTCGAAATCCCTGACCACTTCCGCGTCTACGTCTCGCAGAAACTCGCCCGCTTGGAGCGACTCGACCGAACCGTCTACCTGTTCGACGTCGAACTCGACCACGAACGCAACCGGCGCCAGCGCAAGTCCTGTCAGCACGTCGAGATCACCGCTCGCGGTCGTGGTCCGGTCGTCCG
>DASXJI010000062.1:0-11696 GCA_036497495.1 Mycobacterium sp. | reverse complement strand
CCTGCCCACCAACCTTTCGGCGTTGGTAACCAACTATTCGCCGTACGCCAGCTTGTTCTACAACACTGAGGGTCTGCCTTACTTCAGCGTTGGTATGGGCAACTTCGGCGTTCAGATTGCGAAGAGCGCGGGAATGCTGGGCGGGGCTGCCCCGGCCGCTGCTGCCCCAGCACTCCACGGCTTGAGTGGCCTCGGTGGGGCGCTGGGCGGCGGTGGTGCTGCTGGCGCTGGTGCTGCCGCGCATTCAATTTCCGCCATTTCGGGCGGAGCCGGTTCGGTCGGTAAACTGGCGGTACCGGCGTCGTGGATCGGTGGAGCTCCGCAGGCCGTCCCACACGGCGTGCAGCTGGTCAGCAGCGTGAGCGCTGCCCCGGAGGCCGCCGCCGGTAGCGGGAACCTGATGGGCGGTATGCCGCTGGCCGGCACCAGAGCCGGCTTCGGCAATGGCTTGGGCCCGCGCTATGGGTTCAAACCCACGGTGATGCCCCGGCCACCGTCAGCTGGCTAGAAGGCCGATTAGCTTCACACTCCTGGGGTGTCACGTTGCAGCGTGGCACCCCAGGAGTGTTGTGCTCACCAAGCCGCGCCCGTCACCCTCGAGGTGAGGTAAATCGCGGACGTCGCAATCATGGCTCGAATATGAACAGTTGGGGCGTATTTGGAAGCGTGTGAGAGCAGTGGCGTAGGTTTCCGGTAGATGAACAACCCGGGGGCGACGGCAGGAGGGATACGTGCCGAAACACGCCGATGCATCCGGTTCGCTGGCCCTGTCACGGCAGCCCCGAGATACCGCCCGCACGCTCCCGAGGACCATGATCGGTTCGCAGGCGTTCAGTGCGGCAAGCGTTTTGCCGCGCCGGCCCGCTCAGCCTGCCGAGGTAGCTCAGGCGCGAGTGTTTGAGAGGCTTCTACGGGCCGAGTACGCCGACCTGCAGGAGCTTGCGCATCGCATAGCCCAGCGATCCGAGCCGGACGATTCCCGGCGGTCTGGAGAGCTCACGCAGTTACGCGCTCGCATCGACGAAGTCGATGGTCTGCTGCGAGCATTGCAGGGGCGGTTCCCGCACTCCATGCCAGACGGTGACCGTTAGCCCCCGTGAAATAGGCTGGCTCCCAGTCAATCCTCGTCCAGGATCAGCGCCATCTCGGGACAGGACGCGACTCCGTCACGAGTTACCTGCGCGTCCTTCGGCGCAACCTCGTGTTCTTCGAGGATGGAGTAGCCAGAATCATCAATCGGGAAAATCTCGGGGTCAACCGCATAGCACTGGGCGTGACCAACGCACCTCGACTGCTCGACACGAACCTTCACAATGCCGATTCTAAAAGACATGTCGAACATCGTCGCTCAATCCGGTACCCGCTTGCGCAGGGACGACGCGACCGAGCGGCGGCGGGCCGCATACCATGTCTACTGTCGCCGGCCCGCCACCGCGCCAGCGAAATGAACCAACCGACAACGAGAGATCACGTGCATGAGCTCCACTAATGAAAGCCTGTACGGCACCGGCTTTCACCTTCCGCGGCTTGACTACTTCGCGCTGCCGATGGCCGCCGATCGTGGCGCCGGGTGGAAGGTTTTGCGCGATGCCGGACCGGTGGTGTTCATGAACGGCTACTACTACCTCACCCGCCGTGAGGACGTGCTGGCAGCGTTGCGAAGTCCCAATATCTTTTCTGCTCGATTGGCGTTACAACCACCGGGAAGCCCAATTCCGGTGATCCCGTTGGGGTTCGACCCGCCCGAGCACACTCGATACCGCAAAGTCCTGCAGCCGTTTTTCAGCCCGCACGGGTTGAGTAAGTCGCGACCGGTGCTGGTTCGTCACGCCGCCGACATGATCGACGCCATCGCCGTCCGCGGCGAATGCGAGGTGATGAAAGACCTGGCGAGGACGTACCCCTACCAGGTGTTCCTGGATCTCTACGGTCTGCCGTTGGAGGACCGGGACCAACTGATCGCCTGGAAAGACGCCGTTCTCTCCGACAACCCCTATGCCACGATGGCGGACGTCGCCCCGGCGGCGCAAGCAATGTACCGATACCTGACGGACGCAATCCAATCCCGTCGGGAAAATCCGGGCTCGGACATGTTGTCCACCGTGATGCAAAGCAAGGGTAACTTCACGGATCTCGAGGTGCTGGGGATGAGCCATCTGCTGATCCTGGCCGGGCTGGACACCGTGACCGCGGCGATCGGCTTCTCCCTGCTGGAGCTGGCCCGCAGACCGGAGTTGCGCGCACAGCTCCGGGATAATCCGAGGCAGATCAGAGTATTCATCGAAGAGATCGTGCGCCTGGAGCCGTCAGCGCCGGTGGCACCCCGGGTGCTTACCGAGAACGTCGTCGTCGGTGGCATGACGTTGCCCGCGGGCTCATCGGTGTTCTTGTGCATGGCCTTGATCAACCGCGACGGCAGCGACGCGATCTCCACCGACGAACTCACCATGGACGGAAAGGTGCACCGGCACTGGGGATTTGGCGGCGGACCGCACCGCTGCCTGGGTTCTCATCTGGCGCGCATGGAGCTGACCGTGATCGTCGACGAATGGCTCAAGAGAATCCCTGAATTTGACCTGGCGCCTGGCTACCAGCCCGAAATCAAATTTCCGAGTAAGAGTTTCGCGCTCAAGGACCTGCCGCTGCGTTTCGGCTGAGCCACGGCGGGCGGGCGCAATCAGCCGGGGGTGCGCCGTCGGCGCCGGCTCACGAGGAGTGCCACTGGGGGGCGCGGTTCGTGGAGCGGAAATCCGGATGGCCGTCAAAGGGTGGCCGCGTGAGTGGAGCGCGTGCGGACGTTATCCGCGGTTAGATTTTTTCGCCTCAGCGCAGTGCCGCGTCGTCCGCCGCCCGCGACGCGCGACCGGCACCGACCAAGACGCGGAGACCAGTGCCCGGCCGTGGCCAACGCATTTGAGCACTTCAGGAACCCTTTCGAGCTGCTGAACCGGCCCCGCGGAGCTGCGCCGGTTACACAGCTGTTACCGCAGATGAACAGTTGTTGCTGCCGGGTGAATAGTTGCAAACACCAGGCTTGAGCCCCAGCACACAGCGATACGCGCGTCTATTCTCATGCACGAGCAGAAGGCCGGAAATGAGCTAGGGAGGAAGC
The DNA here is from genome assembly GCA_036497495.1 of Mycobacterium sp. GTDB lineage: Bacteria > Actinomycetota > Actinomycetes > Mycobacteriales > Mycobacteriaceae > Mycobacterium. The sequence goes on along the minus strand of DASXJI010000062.1, from coordinate 8,584 downwards.
AAATGGCGTTCGTGACCACACAGCCGGAGGCACTTTCGGCCGCGGCCACCACTCTGCAAGGGATTGGCGCGGGATTGAACTCCCAGAACGCATCGGCGGCGGCTCCGACGACCGGCGTGGTTCCGGCTGCGGCCGATGAGGTTTCAGCTCTGACTGCCGCCCAGTTTGTCGCGCACGCTCAGCTTTATCAGGCGGTCAGCGCCCAAGCCGCTGCGATCCATGAGATGTTCGTCAACACGTTGGGCACCAGTGCCGGTTCCTATGCGGCTACCGAGGCTGCCAACGCAGCCGCTGCCGGCTGAGTGTTGTCGATGAAGACCGTCCCACTGTGGTGCCACTGCCAGTGGCTACCAGTTAGCGGGAAAGGGGGGTCCAGCCGTGCGTTTCAGGTCGGCGGTTGCCCCAGGTAACCAGTCCGACTACCACGTTCGTTGCAGTCGATCACTATAAGCAAGGAGATAAGCAAGTGCCTTCACGTTTTATGACTGACCCGCACGAGATGCGGTCGATGGCGGGCCGTTTCGATGTGCACGCGCAGACGGTTGAGGACGAGGCCCGCAAGATGTGGGCGTCGAGCCAGAACATTGCCGGGGCCAGCTGGAGTGGTACCGCTCAGGCCACCTCGTACGACACCATGGGCCAGATGAACACCGCGTTCCGCAACATTGTGAACATGCTGCACGGGGTTCGGGACGGCCTGATCCGCGACGCGAACAACTACGAGAGCCAAGAGCAGGCCTCTCAGCAGATTCTGAGCAGCTAACTCCACTGGCAGCGTAAACTTCAACAATCAGGAGGACAGATAAATGTCGATTAGTTACCAGTTCGGTGATGTCGACGCCCACGGCGCGTTGATCCGCTCCCAGGCCGCTTCGCTGGAGGCCGAGCACCAGTCCATCGTGCGCGATGTGCTGGCTGCCGGTGACTTCTGGGGTGGCTCGGGTTCGGTGGCTTGCCAGGAGTTCATCACCCAGTTGGGTCGGAACTTCCAGGTGATCTACGAGCAGGCCAACTCCCACGGCCAGAAGGTGCAGACGGCAGGCAACAACATGTCGTCCACCGACTCCGCTGTGGGCTCAAGCTGGGCCTGACAATCAGCACAGGGCGCGGCAGCACACCGATTCAGGTGTGCTGCCGCGTCGTGCGATAGCCCAAAACACCTACCCGAGAGAAGCGAATGGATCAGAGCACACGCACAGACATCACCGTCAATGTCGAGGGTTTCTGGATGTTGCAGGCGTTGCTGGACATTCGCCACGTCGCACCGGAATTGCGATGTCGACCATTCGTCTCCACCGATTCCATGGACTGGCTTAACCAGCACCCGGGCATGGCGGTCATGCGCGAACAGGGCATCGTGGAGGGCGAGACGGTTAACGAGGCGGTAGCCGCCCGAATGCGCGTCCTGGCCGCGCCTGATCTTGAAATCGTCGCGCTGTTGTCCCGCGGCAAACTGCTCTACGGCGTCAAGGAAAAAGACGAGAGTGGCGCCGAGGAGCAGGTGGGCTCCCGCGACATCCCGGACAACGAATTTCGCGTGCTGCTGGCGCGTCGCGGCCAGCACTGGGTGTCGGCCGTCCGAGTCGGCGACGAAATCACGGTGGACGACGTCGCGATCGCCGATACGACCTCGATCGCGACCCTGGTCTTCGAGGCGCTGGAGTCGATCCACCACGCCGAGCCGGCCGCGATCAACGCGGTCAACGTACCGCTCGATGAAATGCTTGAAATCACGAAAGCTTGGCAGAGCTCCGGGTTTAACGTCTTCTCTGGCGGAGATCTGCGCCGGCTGGGCATCAGTGCAGCGACCGTGGCCGCTCTCGGCCAAGCGCTGTCGGACCCAGCCGCCGAAGCCGCGATCTACGCCCGCCAATATCGCGACGACGACAAGGCGCCAAGCGCCTCGGTGCTCTCCCTGAAGGACGGGTCAGGCGGCCGGATCGCGATGTATCAGCAGGCGCGGACCGCAGGCTCGAACGAGGCTTGGCTCGCGATCTGCCCAGCAACTCCGCAGCTGGTACAGGTCGGCGTGAAGACCGTCCTGGAAACCCTTCCCTACGGAGAGTGGAAAACGCACAGCAGAGTTTAACTAATCTTTACGCAGAGGCCGAGCACGCAGACGATTTTCGATGCAGCATTTAGCGAAGATGCGGATGCCGCAAAATCGTCTTAGAATCTGCTCAACAATTGCGACGCGACGTCGTAATTCCAAATAGCGAGGCAAGATACATGGACCCACAATTCGTCGACAGAGGGGTGCAGCGATGACCGCAATAGCTGAGGCGCAAGCGCCACAGCCGGGCACAGAGGCGATCTCATCACCTCAATCGGCCGTGATCGGCATCATCGCCGGCGAGGGCGTACAGATCGGCGTTCTGCTGGATGCCAATGCCCCGGTTTCGGTGATGGTGGACCCTCTGCTGAAGGTCGTCAACGTCCGACTGCGTGAGCTGGGCCTTGCGGCTCTGGAAGCCCCGCAGCGCGGCCGGTGGGCCCTGTGCCTGGTTGACGGCACGCCGCTGCGGGCCACCCAGTCGCTGACCGAGCAGGACGTCTACGACGGCGATCGCCTCTGGCTGCGCTTCGTCGAAGACACCGAGCAGCGGTCGCAGGTCATCGAGCACATCTCGACCGCCGTCTCGGTCAACCTCAGCAAGCGGTTCTCCTCGATCACCCCGCCGATGGCCATCCAGGTCGGTGCGGCGATGGTCGGCAGCGGTGTGCTGCTGTCGTCGCTGCTACTCGGCTGGTTCCGCCTGCACCACGACTCCTGGGTCCCGGCGCCTTACGCGTTCGTGATCGCGGTCCTGGTGTTCACGGTGGCGCTGCTGATCCTGAACCGCGCGCACACCGTGCAGAACCGCCGCGCCGGAGACATGCTGCTGTGGAGCGGGATCGCGCCGCTTTCGGTGGCCGCCGCGTCGGCACCCCCCGGACCGGTTGGCTCGCCCCACGCGGTGATGGGTTTCGCGGTCGCCGGCGTCGCAGCGATGCTGATCATGCGGTTCACCGGCCGCCAGTTGGCAACCGGTACCGCGATCGTCACTGTGACGATCGCGGCGACGGTAGCGAGCCTGGCGCGGATGGCATTCAACACCGGAGCGGTGACGCTGCTGACCACCATCCTGTTGGTGTGCGTGTTCGGCTACCACAGCGGGCCGGCGATGTCTCGCTGGTTGTCCGGTATCAGGCTGCCGGTCTTCCCTTCGGCCACCAGCCGCTGGGTGTTCGAGGCCCGGCCTGACCTGCCGACCACCGTGACGCACGGCGTCGATGGCGGCCGTCCGACCCTGGCCGGCCCCGAGTCCATCCAGGACGTCATCCTGCGGGCCGAGCGCGCCCGATCGTTCCTGACCGGTCTGCTGGTCGGTTTCGGAGTCCTGACGATCGTGTCCTTGGTCGGGGTTTCTGACCCCCGCGCGGCGAACCGCTGGCTGCCGCTGCTGCTGGTCGCCTCCACTGCCGGCTTCCTGATGCTGCGTGGCCGCTCGTACGTGGACCGTTGGCAGGCAATCATTCTGGCGGTGACGTCAGTCCTGATCGTCGGCTCTGTCATCGTGCGCTACTCGCTGGTGTTGTCCTCGACGGCCGCGGTGTCTGTGACAGCCGGCCTCGCGGTGCTCATTCCGGCGGCGGGGCTGACCGCGGCGGCGACAGTGCCCAACACCATCTACAGCCCGCTGTTCCGCAAGCTCGTCGAGTGGGTTGAATACCTCTGCCTGATGCCGATCTTCCCGCTGGCATTGTGGCTGATGAATGTCTATGCAGCGATTCGCTATCGGTAGTCGGAAACTGCGGCCGCTTCGCGCGGCCGCAGTTACCGCCAGCACCTTGATCGTGGCTTCGGTCGCACTGTCGGGGTCGCCCGCGTATGCGATCAACCCGCCGGGGATCGACCCGGGGGCAGTGCCGACGGACAGCACGCCCGGACCGTCCCAGGCGATGAAGCAGAACTCGTACTGCACCCAGGTTGGGGTGTTGCCGGGCAGCGACTTTCGGATTCAGCCGAAGTACATGGACATGCTCAACCTGTCCGAGGCGTGGCGCTTCGGACGAGGCGCCGGGGTGAGGGTTGCCGTCATCGACACCGGCGTAACCCCGCACCCGCGGTTGCCGCACCTGATTCCCGGCGGCGACTACGTGATGGGCGGTGGTGACGGGCTGTCCGACTGCGACGCGCACGGCACGCTCGTGGCGTCGATGATCGCCGCCTCGCCAGGTAGCGCCGGAATTCCCGAAGCGCCGGGACCGCGGCGGCCACCTCCAGTTCCGACCAAGGAACCACCGCCGGTGGCGCCGCCACCCCAGACGATCAGCGTGGCACCGCCGCCACCCCAGACCATCACGATGGTTCCGGCGCCACCGCCGGCGTCCGAGGAAGGTCCGCCGCCGCCGTTCGGGGGTCCACCAGCGCAGCAAGCGCCACCAGCGCAGCAGGCGCCGGCAGAGCCCAAGGCGCCGACAGAGCCGAAGGCGCCTGGAGCGGCCAACCGTGGCCACGGCAAAGCAGTGTTGCCCAGCTTCCCCGGTGGTAACCACGGCCAGGTGGTCTCCGTGGATTACCCGCGACCGGCCGCGCCGCCGCCGCTGGACCCGCCGCCGCCACCGGCGCCGAGCGACGCCTACAGCGGCATCGCCCCAGACGTCGACCTGATCTCAATTCGCCAGTCCAGTCAGGCTTTTGGCCTCAAGGACGCCTACACCGGCGACGAGGATCCTCAGACTCGACAGAAGCGGGACTACATCTTCAGCCTGGCGCGCTCGATCGTGCATGCGGCCAACATGGGCGCACAGGTCATCAACATCTCGCAGGTGATGTGCATGAGTGCGCGCAGCCTCATCGACGCGCCTGACCTAGGTGCCGCGGTCCGTTACGCGGCGGTCGACAAAGACGCGGTCATCGTTGCAGCAGCAGGCGACACCAGTCAGCGCGACTGCAAAGAAAACCCGTTGGTAGATCCGTTGCACCCAAGCGATTCTCGTGACTGGAACGGCGTGACCACAGTGGTGACTCCGTCATGGTTCAGCGACTACGTCTTGACCGTCGGCGCGGTGGATTCCTCCGGTACGCCGATGGACAAGCTGAGCGTCGCGGGGCCGTGGGTGTCGATAGCCGCTCCGGGCACCGACGTGGTCGGGCTCTCGCCGCGAGATGACAGTCTGATCAACGCAATTGAAGGCCCGGACAACTCCTTGCTGGTGCCGTCCGGAACCAGTTTCTCCACTGCGATTGTGTCCGGTGTTGCGGCTTTGGTGCGGGCGAAATATCCGCAACTGTCGTCCCATCAGATCATTAACCGGTTGATTCGCACCGCAAGGGCACCTGCTCGCGGGGTGGACAACCAAATCGGCTACGGGGTCGTCGATCCGGTTGCCGCGCTGACCTGGGATGTGCCCGATGGCTCTGTCCTGCCGAAAGATTCGGCGAAGCCGCTGAAGCTTCCGCCGCCCCCCGCCCCCCGCCACATGGCGCCAGTGTGGGTTGCCGCCGGTGGTTTGGGTGGTGCGTTGCTGCTTGCCGGTCTGGTATTCGGCGGAGCGGTCCTGATGAGAAAAACAGGGAGACAGGAATGAAGGCACAACGCGAATACGGGCTGTCCTTGTCGTGGGCGCGGGTAACCACGGTGTTCCTCATCGACGTTGCGCTGCTGGTGATTACGAGCCACCTGCCCGATTCCTGGCAGGCCGACCGGAACCTCACCTTGTGGATCGGTGTCGCCTTGGCGGTGATCATCACCGTCATCGCTCTGCTGACCAATGGGGGAGTGCCCGTTTCATCGGCGCCGATCGCCCGGGTCCGGAACTGGTACGCGGACCCGGAAGCGCTGACTGTCGGTTGCACTCCGGCAGTCGATCACCGTCGCCAATTCAGCCGTGAAACGGTGGGCATCCGCGAGTACGACGGCCAGCTGGTCGCCGTGATCGCCGTCGACGGCGCAGGCGAGGCGGGCCGCCATCGCCATCGGGACGCGCTGGCGGCGTCCATCCCGCTGGAGGCTGTGATCACGTCGTTGCGGCAGTTCGACGTCCGTCTGGACAGCGTCGACATCGTTTCGGTAGGAACGCGTCACGGCGCCAAAGGCGTTCAATCGGCCGTCAGCGACGACTTCGAGGCCGGCCACGATCGACGCCCGATCGACGAGCGCAACACCTGGCTGGTGTTGCGGATGGACCCGCAGCAGAACGTCAACGCCGTCGCCGCCCGCGATTCGGTGGCCTGCACGCTGGCCGCCGCCGCCGAGCGGCTGGCGCACGATCTCGACGGCCGTAGCTGCGCCGCCAAGCCGCTGACCGCCGACGAGATCATCGACGTGGACGAGGCGGTGCTGGCCGGACTCCAGCCGGCTCACGTGCGTCCCTTCTGGCGTTACCTGAAGACCCCGGATGGGTTCGTGACCAGCTTCTGGGTTTCACCTGGCGACATCACCAGCGAGACCCTTGAGGAGCTGTGGCTCACCGACGCCGACGTCACGGTCATGACGATCCGCGTCATCGCGGAGGGTCACGAGGCCGACGTGTCGGTGTGGGTGCGCTACCACAGCGACAAGCGCCTGCGTAAAGAGGCTTTCAGCGGACTGAACCGGCTGACCGGGCGCCAACTGGGCGCGGTGGCCGCCAGCCTGCCGGCGCCGTCGTCGCGCCGCCCGCTGCCGATGCCGAGTCGCACCTTCGGTCACCACGAGGACATCCTGGTCCCGGTTGGCGCGGCGGCCGCGACTCAGGCAAGCGGCTCCGAAGCCTTACGATGAGAGAATGACCCGACCGCAGACCAACGCGCCGGACTCCCGCAACGCGATGGTCGCGGGGCTCCTTGCGTCCGGAATTTCGGTCAATGGGCTTCAGCCCAGCCACAATCCGCAAGTGGCCCTGCGCATGTTCACGGCGGCCACCAGTCTCGACTCGCAGATGTGCGACGCCTGGCTGGCCCGGCTCCTGGCCGGCGACCAGAGCCTCGAGGTGCTCACCGGCGCATGGCATTCCGTCAAGACGTTCGGCTGGGAGATCCGGCGGTTGGGTTTAACCGAGTTGGAGTTCCGTCCCGAGATCTCCGATGGAATGTTCCTGAAGCTAGCGGTTACCAGTGTGGAATCGCTGGCTGCCGGCTATGCCGCGGCTCTCACCGAAGCGAAGCGGTACGCCGAGGCCGCGGAGCTGTTGGATTCGATTACGCCCAAGCATGCCTCCGATGAAGAGCTGATCAAGTACGTACGCGGGCTGCTGCACTTCCGCACCGGACGCTGGCCGGACGTGCTCGTCCAGTTCCCGCCCGGGGCCGGCTGGCGTCATCCTGAACTGAAAGCCGCCGGCGCAGCGATGGCTACCACCGCGCTGGCGTCGCTCGGGGTGTTCGAAGAAGCGACCCGCCGTGCGCAGGAAGCGATCGAGGGCGACCGGGTGCCCAGTGCGGCCAACGTTGCGATGTACACCCAGGGAATGTGCTTCCGGCACATGGGTCGCGAAGAGGACGCGGTGGAGTGCCTGCGCCGGGTCTACTCCCGCGACGCGAAATTCACGCCGGCACGCGAGGCGTTGGACAACGCCAGCTACCGACTGGTGCTGACCGACCCGGAAACGATTGAGGCCAGGACGGATCCGTGGGACGAGGACAGCGCGCCGACACGCGAGCAGGCGGAGGCCGCACGCCACGCCGAGATGGCCAAGAAGTACTTGGACGAAGGCGATGCCGAGCTCAATGCGATGCTGGGCATGGACCAGGCCAAGCGGGAAATCAAGCTGATCAAGTCGACGACAAAGGTGAACCTGGCCCGCGCGAAAATGGGCCTCCCGGTCCCGATTACGTCGCGGCACACGTTGTTACTGGGACCTCCCGGCACGGGCAAGACGTCTGTGGCGCGGGCGTTTTCCAAGCAGCTGTGCGGTTTGACCGTGCTGCGCAAGCCGTTGGTGGTGGAGACGAGCCGCGCAAAGTTGTTGGGCCGCTACATGGCTGACGCCGAAAAGAACACCGAGGAGATGCTCGAGGAGGCCCGGGGCGGGGCGGTCTTCTTCGATGAGATGCACAACCTGCACGAGAGTGGCTACTCCACCGGCGACGCGTACGGCAACGCGATCATCAACACCTTGCTGCTCTACATGGAGAATCACCGCGACGAGTTGGTGGTCTTCGGGGCCGGGTACGCCAAGGCGATGGACAAGATGCTGGAGGTCAACCAGGGCCTGCGACGCCGGTTCTCCACCGTCATCGAGTTCTACAGCTACAACCCGAAAGAGCTCATCGCGCTGACCCAGCTGATGGGCCGGGAGAACGAAGACGTGATCACCGACGACGCCGTCGACGTTCTGCTGCCGGCCTACACCAGGTTTTATGACGACGAGACCATCTCCCAAGATGGCGATTTGATCCGCGGGATCGACACGTTGGGTAATGCCGGGTTCGTTCGCAACGTCGTAGAAAAGGCTCGCGATCACCGCAGCTTCCGCCTCGACGACGAGGATCTCGATGCGGTGTTGGCCAGTGACGTCGATGAGTTCAACGACGACCAACTGCGCCGATTCAAGGAATTGACCCGCGACGACCTCGCCGAGGCGCTCAGCGCCGCGGTTGCGGAGAAGAAGAGCGATC
>DASXJI010000061.1:0-2731 GCA_036497495.1 Mycobacterium sp. | reverse complement strand
CCGAGCAACGCCACCCGCGCGAACAAGGTCGGGCGCCCGCAGGACGTCAGCCGCTTCTCGTCGTGGTCGCCTTTGGCCAGGTAGGTGATCGCCATCGGCGCCTCGGACTGCCCGTAGTACTGAGCGAAGATCGGGCCGAACCGCCGGATGGCCTCGGCCAGCCGCACCGGGTTCATCGCCGAGGCGCCGTAGTACACGGTCTCCAGTGACGACAGGTCGCGGGTGTGCGAATCCGGGTGGTCCATCAGCGCATATAGCATCGACGGCACCAGCATCGTGGCCGTAATACGTTGCTCTTCAATGACTTTCAACACCTCGGCCGGGTCGAACTTGCCCAGCACCACCATCTCGCCGCCCTTGACCACCGTGGGCGTGAAGAACGCCGCACCGGCGTGTGACAGGGGCGTGCACATCAAGAACCGTGGGTGCTCCGGCCACTCCCACTCCGCGAGTTGGATCTGCGTCATCGTGGCGATGTTTCCGGTGGTGCCGATGACGCCCTTGGGTTTACCGGTCGTGCCGCCGGTGTACGTCAGGCCCCCGATGTGGTCAGGCGGCAAGTCGGCCACGACTATTGGCTGCGGGGAGTACTTGGCCGCCTCGGCGGACAGATCGACCGCGACATCCTTCAGCTCCTCGGGCACCGGCCCGATGGTCAGGATCTTCTTCAGCGAGTCCACCTTGTCCAGTAAGCCCAGGGCCCGCTCGACGAACATCGGGTTGGGGTCGATGATCAGCGCCGTGGCACCGGCATCGGAGAGCACGTAGGCGTGGTCGTCCAGCGAACCGAGTGGGTGCAGGGCGGTGCGCCGGTATCCCTGGGTCTGGCTGGCGCCGAGAATCATCAGGACCTCGGGCCGGTTGAGTGCCAGCATGCCGACCGTGACGCCGGTTCCGGCGCCCAGCGCCTCGAAGGCCTGGATGTACTGGCTGACACGCTCGGCGAGCTGACCGCCGGTCAGCGTGGTGTCGCCGAGGAACAGCACCGGCCTGTCCTTGTGGCGCTTGAGCGCGCCCACGAACAAATGGCCGTTATGGGTCGGGTTGCGCAGCAGCTCGTCACTCATGGCGCCGCTCCTCCTGCCTCTCTTCGATCGCACTGCTCTGTTTATCGTCCCCGTCGCGACTCATGTGGCCAGACTAGAACGTGTTGCAATTCCTGTCTGCAACCCCCTTCGGCGCCTCGGCCATCAGTAGGCTTTCCGGCCATGGCCGCTGCAGACCTCGTCATCACCGGAACTGTCCTGACCGTCGACGACACCAGGCCCACCGCCGAGGCGCTGGCGGTGGCCGACGGCCGGATCGTCGCGGTGGGTAACTGGTCCGAGGTGGCCGATGTCATCGGCCCCAACACCCAGACTCTCGATATCGGTGATGGCTGCGTGATGCCGGGATTGATTGAGGCACATGGCCATCCGTTGATGGAGGCGATCGCGCTGTCGGATCGGTTGGTGGACATCCGGCCGGTGACTATGCGCGACGCCGACGAGGTCGTCGCCGCCGTTCGCCGCGAGGTGGCACGGCGCGGACAAGACGGCGCCTACCTCAACGGCTGGGACCCGCTGCTGCAGAACGGATTGCCGGAGCCGAGGCTGAGCTGGCTGAACGAGATCGCGCCGGACGATCCGCTGGTGATCATCCACAACTCCGGCCACAAGGCCTTCTTCAACTCGTGCGCCGCCCGGCTTGCCGGCCTCACCCGCGACACCGCCGACCCCAAGGGCGCCAAGTTCGGCCGCGACATACACGGCGACCTCGACGGCACCGCCGAGGAAACCGGCGCGGTGTTTCCGCTCCTGAACGGTGCCATCGCGGCCAGCGACTATCCCGCGATGTTGCTTGCCGAGTGCGCCCGGCTTAACCGGGCCGGGCTGACCGCTTGCTCGGAGATGGCGTTCGATCCGGCGCTTCGGCCCTTGGTCGACGGCCTGCGCGGCCAACTCACCGTCCGGCTGCGGACCTATGAGATGTCCAATCCGCAGATGTCGACCACCGCCACACCCGGCGAGGGTGACGACATCGTGCGTCAGGTCGGCATCAAGATCTGGGTGGACGGCTCGCCGTGGATCGGCAACATCGCCCTGTCCTTCCCGTATCTGGACACCGCCGCCACCCGCACCATCGGCGTGACGCCAGGTTCCTGCGGCCACGCCAACTACACCGCCGAACAGCTGACCGAGATCGTCGGGGCCTACTTCCCGCTGGGCTGGCCGATGGCCTGCCACGTGCAGGGCGACGCCGGGGTGGACACCATCCTCGACGTCTACGAAGAAGCGTTGCGCCAGCATCCACGCGACGATCACCGGTTGCGCCTCGAGCACGTCGGCGCGATCCGGGACGAGCAACTCCGCCGGGCCGCCGACCTCGGCGTCACCTGCAGCATTTTCGTCGACCAGATCCACTACTGGGGTGACGTGATCGTCGACGGGCTGTTCGGCCCCGAGCGCGGATCCCGTTGGATGCCGGCAGGTTCCGCGGTGGCCACCGGCATGCGGATTTCGCTGCACAACGATCCGCCGGTGACGCCCGAGGAGCCGCTGCGCAACATCAGCGTGGCCGTGACACGCAAAGCGCCCAGCGGGCGGGTGCTTGGGCCCGAAGAGCGGCTGACCGTCGAGCAGGCGATCCGGGCCCAGACCATCGACGCGGCCTGGCAGTTGTTCTCCGACGACATCATCGGCTCGCTGGAAGTCGGCAAGTACGCCGATCTGGTCGTGCTGTCGGCGGATCC
>DASXJI010000060.1:0-2213 GCA_036497495.1 Mycobacterium sp. | reverse complement strand
GATGAGTCCCTTTGTCCACCAGTCCCATTTGATCCAAAACCTGGGAGACGGCACTTTTCATCACTCCGGCAGCCTCGCGGTGCGCGGCGCCGTCGCAGCCGGCTCTCACATCACGTACAAAATCCTCTACAACTCCGCGGTCGCGATGACGGGCGGTCAGCAGCCCGAAGGCGCGCTCAAGGTGAAGGATCTTGCGCGGGCATTGCTTGCCGAGGGGGTCACACGGATCATCGTCACCACTGACGACCCGAAACGCTACCGTCGCAACGATCTACCGCGTGGTGTGCGCTGCTGGCATCGCGATCGTCTGGACGAGGCGCAGCGGACGCTGGCAGCCACACCTGGTGTCACGGTCATCATCCACGATCAGGAATGCGCTACCGAGCTGCGTCGTAAGCGCAAGCGCGGCACAGTAGTTCAACCCGTTCAACGCGTCATGATCAACGAGCGGGTCTGCGAGGGCTGCGGAGACTGCGGCGCCAAGTCAAACTGCCTCTCGGTTCAGCCGATCGAGACCGAGTTCGGTCGGAAAACGCAAATCGACCAATCTTCGTGCAATTTTGACTTCTCCTGCATCAAAGGAGATTGCCCGGCCTTTATGACGGTAGTGCCTCGGCGCTCGAGCCCCGCGAAGGTGGCAGTGAGGGAACTCCAGGCGGCCGATCTTCCCGAACCACCCCAGTTGGCCGCCGAGCCGCACACTACCCGAATTACCGGCATCGGCGGATCCGGTGTCGTTACGGTCGCCCAGACGCTGGCCGCAGCCGCGACGATTGCAGGGCGCTACGTTCGCACTTTGGACCAGACCGGCCTGGCCCAAAAAGGCGGAGCGGTAGTTTCCGACATAAAGATCTTCGATCAATCGACAGCGGTGTCGAACCGCGCCGGCGAGGGCGAATGCGACCTGTACCTAGGTTGCGATTTGTTGGTAGCGGCCGAAGCTGGCTATCTGCTCGCTGCCGATCCGCACCGCACGGTTGCGGTCGTCTCTTCGTCGGCGGTGCCAACCGGACAAATGATCGTCGACCCCGACACTACGTTTCCGGCAATCAGTCAGGCGATAGCGCCGATACTTGAGGCCACCCGCGCCAAGCACGCCGTCATCTTCGATGCCCGTAAGCTGGCCACCACTTTGTTCGGCCAAGATCAGTTCGCGAACATGCTGTTGGTGGGTGCCGCGTACCAAACCGGCAGACTGCCCCTGCGCGCCCAACACATCGAGGAAGCCATTCGCGGCGGCGTTAAGGTGCAAGAAAATCTGCAAGCATTCCGCCGCGGTCGGCAAGCCGTCGCCGCACCAGCCGATTTGGACGCCGCCGTCGCACAGTTGCGAAATGAAGGCCGGTCCAAGCCCATATCGGACGATGCCCGTCGCATTGCAGCGATCGTTCGGGCGGTGCCCGAATCGCCGCTCGGCAAGGACGTCGCGATGCGCGTCTCCGATCTGATCGCCTATCAGAGTCGCCGATACGCACAACATTACGCAGAGTTCGTCGAGCGGATTCGTGTCGCAGAAGCAACGAAATTGCCCGGTGTTGACGACCTGACCAAGAGTGTGGCTCGAAATCTGCACAAGCTCATGGCATACAAGGATGAGTATGAGGTACCTCGACTATGCCTGGACCAAGAGGTTGACGCTCGGGTGCGCGAGGCGTTCGGGTCGAACGCGCGGGTGTCCTACAAGCTGCATCCACCGTTCCTGCGGGCGATGGGTATGAATCGGAAGCTCACCTTGGGCCCATGGGTGCGGCCGTTCTTTCGGGCGCTTGCCGCCCTGCGGTTTGTCCGGGGCAGCTTTTTGGATCCCTTTGGCCACACCCACATTCGTCGTTTAGAACGGCAGTTGATCGTGGAGTACCGAGCGTGTATGGACGCTGTCGCCGTCGTCATGACTCCGGAAAATCACGCGCTCGCGGTCCGTGTCGCCGGGCTACCGGATATCGTGCGCGGATACGAAGATGTCAAACTCGGTAATGTCGCCCGATACCGAAAAGAAGTCGAGCAGTTGATGTCTGAGCTGAGGATGCAGGCGCCGCAGCTTAAGGGAGAGGCGCGCATCAGCCGCGGCTGAGGTGGGCCCGGATGGCAGAGATGGTGGCCGTGGTGGCCTCCGCGCTGCCGCCTCCAAATGAGGCTCTACCGGCAAAGCCGTGCGTAAGTGCATCGAACTGCCGGTGATCGACCGTGACCCCGGCCCGGCGTAGCGCCCCGGC
>DASXJI010000059.1:0-2134 GCA_036497495.1 Mycobacterium sp. | reverse complement strand
GGTGTCCGCGTCCGTCGGCTCGGTCATTGCAACGCCGTCCCCGGCCTGCCCGGCGCGCTCCGGTTCGCCTTCACCTGCAGCGCCGCCAGGATTTCCTTGCCGAGCATCGTCACGTCACCGGCACCCATGGTCGCCACGACGTCCCCAGGGTCGGCGGCCGCCGCCACGCGTTCGGCGACCGCCGAAAAGTCGGGTACGTAGGTCACCGGCACGCTGACGTGGTCGGCGATCATCGCCCCGCTCACGCCTGCCATCGGTTGTTCGCGCGCCGCATAGACGTCGAGGACGAAAACCTCGTCGGCCTCGCTGAGTGCCTGCCCGAATTCGCGTGCGAAAGCGTTTGTGCGCGAATACAAGTGCGGTTGGAACACTACGATGGACCGGCCGGAAAAACCTGGGTCGCCTTGCTGGGCCACCACCCTCAGTGCCGTCAGCGTGGCCTTTACCTCCGTCGGATGGTGGGCATAGTCATCAAAGACGCGGACACCCGCCGTCACGCCGACCAACTCGAACCGTCGCCGGACACCCTCGAAACCGGCAAGCCCGTCGAGCACGGTGTCGGGTTGCGCGCCGATCTCGATCGCCGCCACCAGCGCGCCGAGCGCATTGAGCGCCATGTGTCTGCCCGGCACCGCGAGCCGCATCACCCGCGGGTGCGCCTCACCGTCGAGCTGGATGTGCGCAACTGCGCCGGTACCCTGCTGCTCCCAGTCCACCAGGGTGCCTGCCAGCGACTGCGTCGAGTCACTCCCGTAGCGCAGCACCCGGATGCCCAGCGCTGCGGTGCGCTCGGCCAGCCCCGCCGCGCCGACATCGTCGGTGCAAACCACCAGCGCGCCACCGGGTTTCAGTCGCTCGACGAATCCGTCGAACACCGCGCCGTACGCTTCGGCGCTGCCAAAGAAGTCCAGGTGATCCGCCTCGATGTTGGTCACCACCGCGACGTCTGGTGTGTACTCCAGCAGCGACCCGTCGCTCTCGTCGGCCTCGGCGACGAAGCAGTCCCCACTGCCGTGGTGAGCATTCGTACCTGCCTCGCCGAGATCGCCGCCCACCGCGAACGACGGATCAAAACCGCTGTGCTGCAACGCCACGATGAGCATCGAGGTAGTGGTGGTCTTGCCGTGGGTGCCGGTGACCATCAGCGTGGTGTGTCCGGCCATCAGCTTGGCCAACACCAGCGGGCGCAGGATCACCGGGATGCCGCGGCGACGCGCCTCGACCAGTTCGGGGTTCGTCTTGGGAATGGCCGCGTGTGTGGTGACCACCGCGGTCGGGCCGCCGGGCAACAGGTCCAGTGACGACTCGTCGTGTCCGATGCGGATCGTCGCGCCGCGGGCGCGCAGCGCCGCCACGCCGCGCGATTCCTTGGCGTCCGAACCCGATACCAGCCCACCGCGGTCAAGCAGAATACGGGCGATACCCGACATACCCGCTCCCCCGATGCCGACCATGTGCACCCGCTGCAGCTCTTCAGGCAGCGAATTGTCCTTCATCGCTGACTCTTTCGCGCGGTGCGCGCTACGTCCAGCACGACCTCGGCGACGCGCTGTGCGGCGTCCCGGTGTCCCGCCAGCGCCGCGGCCGCCGTCATCGACTGCAGTCGCCCTGCGTCGTTGAGCAGGCTCACGACCGTGTCGGCGACGAACGACGGGGTCAGGTCGGCATCGTCGACGACGAGACCGCCGCCTGCATTGACGACTGGCAGCGCGTTGAGCCGCTGCTCGCCGTTGCCGATCGGCAGAGGCACATAGACCGCGGGCATACCGACGTCAGTCACCTCCGCGACCGTCATGGCACCCGAGCGGCAGACGGCCAGGTCCGCGGCGGCGTAGGCAAGGTCCATCCTGTCCAGATAAGGAACCGCGACGTACGGCGGGTCACCGTCGGCGGGCTCGCGAAGGTCAAGGGTGTTCTTCGGGCCGTGCGCGTGCAGAACCGAAATACCTGCCACGGCAAGGTCTTTGGCAGCCGCGGCGACCGCCCGGTTGAGTGACTGGGCACCCTGCGAGCCGCCGAAAACCAGCAATACCCTTGCGTCGTCGGCGAACCCGAAGTGGGCCCGCGCCTCGGCTCGGAGCGCCATTCGGTCCAGCGAGGTGATCGCGGCCCGTACCGGCACCCCGACGACCTC
>DASXJI010000058.1:0-7550 GCA_036497495.1 Mycobacterium sp. | reverse complement strand
CCCGTCAGCGGCCCTCGGTTCTCCGGCATCACATCACCATGCCGCCATCCACCTGCAGCACCTGTCCGGTGACCAATGCCGAGCGGCCGGTCAGGTCGAACAGTGATGCCATCAGTAGCTCCTCGGCATTCCCAAGACATGCTCGCCAAGGAAGTTGAGAATCATCTCCTGGCTGACGGGCGCGATCTTCATCAGACGCGACTCGCGGAAGTATCGCGACACGTGGTACTCCTCGGAGTAGCCCATCCCGCCGTGCAGCTGCAGCGCCCGATCGGCCGCTCCAAATCCGGCGTCGGCGCACAGGTACTTCGCGGTATTGGCTTCGCGCCCACAGGGTTTCCCGTTGTCGTAGAGCCAGGTGGCCTTGCGTAGCACCAGTTCCGCGGCGTCGAGGCGCGCCAGTGAGTCCGCCAGCGGGAACTGCAGCCCCTGGTTCATGCCGATCGGGCGGTTGAAGACAACGCGCTCGTTGCCGTACGTGACGGCTTTCTCCAGCGCCACGCGCCCGATGCCGAGAGCCTCGGCGGCGATCAGCATTCGCTCCGGATTGAGGCCGTCGAGGATGTACTTGAAGCCCCGTCCCTCATCGCCGACGCGGTCCTCGAGGGGGACGATCAGATCGTCGATGAAGACTTCGTTGGAGCTGACCGCGTTGCGGCCCATCTTCTTGATCGGCCGGATGTCGACGTGGTCGCGATCAAGATCCGTGAGGAACAGCGTCATGCCGTCGGTTTTCTTGGTCACCTCGTCATACGGCGTGGTTCGTGTCAGCAGCAGGATTTTTTCGGACTCCAGCGCCTTGGAGATCCACACCTTGCGCCCGTTGATCCGGTATGTGTCGCCTTCGCGCTTGGCGAAGGTCGTGATGCGCGAGGTGTCAAGCCCCGCACCAGGTTCGGTGACGCCGAAGCACACGTGCAGATCGCCGGTGACGATTCGCGGGAGGGTCCTGGCCTTCAATTCGTCGGAGCCGTGCTTGACGACGGGCTGCATGCCGAAGATCGTCAGGTGAATGGCGCTGGCGCCGTTCATGGCCGCACCCGACCGCGCCACCTCCTCGAGCAGCAGCGTCGCCTCGGTAATGCCGAGTCCGTGGCCACCGTACTCCTCGGGGATCGTCATCCCGAGCCAACCGCCGTTGGCGATCGCGTCGTAGAACTCCTGCGGGAACTCGTGCGCCTGGTCTTTTGCCATCCAGTAGTGGTCGTCGAACTTCGACGCCAGCTCGGCGACCGACTTGCGGATCAGCTCTTGGTCATCGGTCAGCTCGAAGTTCATTCCACCGCCGGCCACTGGGAAGTCTCCTTTTATCGGTTCAGCCACCGGCGCAGATATGTCCGGTGGTGCGTCAGTCCGTGTTGCCGGTCAGATTTTTCGCGCTGGCCGCAAATTCCGCGAACGACGAACCCGACCTGGAGTCCTTGTGTTTGCTGAGTGCGCGAATCGAAACATCGTGTCCCTCAGCGGATTTCCGCAATGCACCCACCGAGGCCTGCGCTTCAGTGATGTGGCTGAACGGGTCGAAGGAATACCATCGCATCGCGTTCTGGTATGCCATCTTCTTGATCTCGTCGTCCGGCACACTGTTCTCGGACAGAACTTCCCACAATTCTTCGGGCGCACCCGGCCACATCGAGTCGCTGTGCGGGTAGTCGGCCTCCCAGCAGATGTTGTCGATGCCGATCATGTTGCGGAGCTTGACACCGACCTTGTCGCTGATGAAGCAGGTTAGGAAGTGCTCGCGGAAAACCTCGCTGGGCAGCTTGCCCTTGAAGTCCTGGTGCGTCCAGGTCGAGTGCATCTCGTAGGTCCGGTCGGCCCGTTCGAGGAAGTAGGGAATCCACCCGGTGCCGCCCTCGGATAGCGCGACCTTGAGGTCCGGGTATTCCTTGATCGGCTTTGACCACAACAGGTCCGCGGCGGCTTGCACGATGTTCATCGGCTGCAGCGTGATCATCACGTCCATCGGCGCGTCGGGAGCCGTGATCGCCAGCCGGCCCGAGGAACCGATGTGGATGTTCATCACGGTGTTGGTGTCGCACAACGCATCCCACAGCGGCTTCCAGTAGTCGTCGTGGAAGCTGGGGTAGCCCATCGCGGCCGGGTTCTCGGTGAAGGTCAGCGCGTGGACACCCTTTTTGGAAACCCGTCGCACCTCTTTGGCGCACTCTTCGGCATCCCAGATCACCGGAATCGCCATCGGGATGAAGCGGGCCGGGTAAGCGCCACACCATTCGTCGATGTGCCAGTCGTTGTACGCCTGCACCAGAGCGACCGAGAAGTCGTGATCCTCGGTAGCAAACAGGCGGCCGGCGAAGCCGGGGAACGATGGGAAGCAGATCGACGCCAGGATACCCCCGGCGTTCATGTCTTTGATCCGCTCGTCGACGTTGTAACAACCCGGGCGGATCTCGTCGAGGCCCTGCGGCTCGATTCCGTATTCCTCTTTGGGTCGGCCGGCCACCGCGTTCAGCGCGACGTTGGGGATGATCGTGTCGCGGAACTGCCAGGTGTCCGAGCCGTCGTCGTTGTGCACCAGGCGCGGGGCATCGTCGATGTATTTCTTCGGCAAGTGGTCCTTGAACATGTCCGGCGGCTCGACGGTGTGGTCGTCGACGCTGATCAAAATCATGTCGTCTTTGTTCACTGCCCGGTCCTCTCAGTCGGGGGCGTTCGGGGCCCACCTGGTCATTGGCTCGCGGTTATCCCATGATTGTTGCGAACCCATGGTCGGCCCGTCGACGAATCGCTTTCGCCGCTGACATCTCCCGTGTATGAAAACTAGCTTCTCGATTCCCGAGAATCAACATCTTGAGACTACCCCCGCCACCGTAAGGCTCGGGTTGGGGCAGCTGACGCGGCCGCGCAGGCAGGCAATGTCACCGCAGGTGGGACCGAGATATTGACCAATCCCGTACTTCATGGAAACCTATTGATCAAATATGAGAATCTGATTCTCTTACACAAGGAGCCCGTATGCGTCTGTCCCCGTTGCCGGCGGACCAGTGGGACGACGCTGCCCGGCACGCGATATCAGGCATGCTCCCCGAGGAACGGCGGAACCCGGACGACGCTGGCAGCCTGCTGTCCACCATGGTGCGGCATCCGAAACTGACCCGCGCCTATCTCCGATTCAGCAGCTATCTGCTGTATGGCTCGACGCTGCCGCCGCGGATCCGCGAGCAGATCATCCTGCGCGTCGCCCACCGCCGCGGCTGCACATATGAGTGGGCGCATCACGTGCAGATCGGCAAGGAAGCGGGACTCTCCGACGCCGACATCGAAGCCGCGCAGACGGGCCAGTCCAAAGACGCGTTCGACAGCGCGTTGATCAACGCCGTCGACGAACTCGACGAGAAGACCAACATCTCGGATCAGACCTGGGCGGCCCTCGGCGAGCGACTCGATGAACAACAGCGGATGGACCTGGTCTTCACCACCGGCAACTACATCGCACTTGCGATGGCCCTGAACACTTTTGGCGTCGAGGTCGAAGGTGACCATGATGGCGGAACAAAGGAGAGGTAAGTACGTTGGCACACTTCACCAAGCCGGACGCCGGCAGTTGGACCGAGAATTATCCCGAGCTCGGCACCGCGCCGGTGGACTACACCGACTCGATCGATCCGGCGTTCTTCGAAGCCGAGCGGGATGCGATCTTCAAGCGGACCTGGCTCAACGTCGGCCGCATTGGGCGCCTACCGCGCACCGGTAGCTACTTCACCAAGGAGTTGCCGTCGGCCGGCAAGGGCATGTCGGTAATCATCGTCAAGACCAAGGACGGGTCCGTCAAGGCGTATCACAACGTCTGTCGCCACCGCGGAAACAAGCTGGTATGGAACGACTTTCCGCACGAAGAGACCTCGGGTACCTGCCGCCAGTTCACCTGCAAGTATCACGCTTGGCGCTACAGCCTCGACGGTGATCTGACCTTCATCCAGCAGGAGGACGAGTTCTTTGACGTCGACAAGAGCGACTACGGGCTGGTGCCGGTTCGGTGCGAGTTGTGGGAAGGCTTCATCTTCATCAACTTCGACAACCAAGCCAAGCCGCTGGTCGACTACCTCGGACCACTGGCCAAAGGCATCGAGGGTTACCCGTTCGGCGAGATGACCGAGACCTACTCCTACCGGGCACAGGTCGGCAGCAACTGGAAGCTGTTCATGGACGCGTTCGCCGAGTTCTATCACGCGCCGGTGTTGCACCAGGGGCAGTACACCAAGGAAGAGGCGGCCAAAATCCAGAAGTACGGCTTCGAGGCGCTGTACTACGAGATGGCGAGCCCGCACGCGATGATCTCTACCTGGGGCGGTCAGGCGCCGCCCGCGTCAATGGAGATGGTCAAGCCGATGGACCAGGTGCTGCGCAGCGGGCTGTTCGGCCCCTGGGACAAGCCGGAGCTGATCGCGAAGTTCGGTGAATTGCCCCCGGGCATCAACCCGAAGAAGGTGCCGCAATGGGGCATCGACGAGTGGCACTTCTACCCGAACTTCATGTTGCTGATCTGGGAGCCGGGCTGGTTCTTGACCTACCACTACTGGCCGACGGCCGTCGACAAGCACATCTTCGAATGCACGCTGTACTTCGTGCCACCGCGTAACGCGCGCGAACGCCTCGCCCAGGAGCTGGCGGCGGTGACGTTCAAGGAGTACGCCTTGCAGGATGCCAACACCTTGGAGGCGACCCAGACCATGATCGGCACCAAGGTGGTCAACGACTTCCCGCTGTGCGATCAGGAGATCATGCTGCGCCACCTGCACAAGGTGACCGGTGACTACGTGAAGGAGTACGCCAGCAATGGCCACCACTGAACACCTGCCCGCCGAATTCTCGGACCTGGAGCCATATCTCGGGTGGGATCTGGCGACCGAGCCGGAGCGGTACGCCAAACGGTTGGCGTCATCGATGCCCGAGATGCAAGCGTTCTACGACGTGGCGTTCCCCCGGCTGAACGATGTCATCGAGTACTGCGACAAGTTCCCGCTCGACGACCTGCCCGAGGACGCGCGAACCCTGATGCACCTGATGCAGTCACTGGTCCTGGTGTCATTTCCGATCGAGGCGTGGAAGCAGCCCCGGGTCCCCGACAGCGGGGCGGCGTGGGTGGAGCTGATCCGGGAGCCGGTGATCTAGACGGTGCTCACCCTGAAGGCTGCCGGGCTACTCGACGTCGACGCCGGCGAGATCGTCTCGCCCGGCATCCTGCGCATCGACGGCGGCCGGATCGTCGGCGTCGGCGGCAAACCCGAAGGTGACATCGTCGATCTCGGCGACTCGGTCTTGCTGCCCGGGTTGATGGATATGGAAGTCAACCTGTTGATGGGCGGCCGCGGGGAGAAACCCGCGCTGTCCTCGGTGCAGGATGATCCACCGACCCGGATGTTGCGCGCGGTGGGCAACGCCCGCCGGACGTTGCGGGCGGGATTCACCACCGTGCGCAACCTCGGTCTGTTCGTCAAGACCGGCGGCTATCTGCTCGACGTCGCGCTCGGCAAGGCGATCGATGCGGGTTGGATCGACGGCCCGCGGGTAGTTCCCGCTGGGCACGCCATCACCCCGACAGGTGGGCATCTGGACCCGACGATGTTCGCCGCGTTCGCGCCGCACGTACTGGAGTTGACGGTCGAGGAGGGCATCGCCAACGGGGTCGACGAGATCCGCAAGGCGGTGCGCTACCAGATCAAACACGGCGCCGAGCTGATCAAGGTCTGCTGTTCGGGCGGCGTCATGTCGTTGACGGGACCTCCTGGCGCACAGCATTATTCGGACGAGGAGCTGCGCGCGATCGTCGACGAGGCCCATCGGCGCGGAATGCGGGTCGCCGCGCACACGCATGGCGCCGAAGCCGTCAAACACGCCGTCGAGGCCGGTATCGACTGCATCGAGCACGGGTTCCTGATCGACGACGAGGCGATCGCGCTGATGGTCGAGCGCGGCACCTTCCTGGTGTCGACGCGGCGCCTGGCTGAGGGAATGGACGTCTCGCATGCCCCGCCTGAGCTTCAGGCCAAGGCCGCAGAGATGTTCCCCAAGTCGCGGACCTCGATCCTGGCCGCCTACGAAGCGGGCGTGAAGATCGCGGTCGGAACCGACGCTCCAGCCATTCCGCACGGCAAGAACGCCGACGAGCTTGTCACGCTGGTCGACTGGGGGCTGCCGCCGTTGGCGGTGCTGCGGGCCGCCACCGTGGTCGCCGCCGATCTGATCAATGTGACCGACCGAGGCAGGCTGGCCGAGGGCCAGGTTGCCGATATCATCGCCGTGCCGGGGGATCCATTGTCCGACATCGGCGTAACCCAGAAGGTGGGCTTCGTGATGAAAGGCGGCAAGGTGTATGTCCAACCGAATTGAGGATCTTGTCGAGATCCAGCAATTGCTGGCTCGCTACGCGGTGACGATCACGCAGGAAGACCTCGACGGCTTGGTCGCGGTCTTCACCCCGGACGGTACCTACAGCGCGTTCGGCGAAACATATTCCCTGGACCGGTTTCCGGTGCTGGTCGACGCTGCTCCTAAAGGCTTGTTCATGACCGCGACACCGGTGATCGATCTGGACGGCGACACCGCGACCGGAACCCAACCGCTGTGCTTCATCGACCACGCCACCCATGACATGCGGATCGGTTATTACAAAGACGATTACGTGCGGACCGCCGACGGGTGGCGGCTGAAAACCCGTGCCATGACGTTCATTCGGCGTAGCGGCACCCACGACTCGGGCCGCCCGCACGCGATCGGGCGACCGAGCGCGACGACGATGCCGGCTGAAGCCGGCGGAGGAGTCGCGCCATCGGCATCCGCCAATCCTGCATGAAGGTCGAACAGTTCCGCTCGGATCTTCGGGCCTGGCTCGACGAAAATGATCTGACGCCGGGGCCGGATCACTCGCTGCTGGGTCATATGCAGCAATACGCCCGAGTTTGCCGGGCGCTCTACGACGCCGATTGGATGCGATACGGCTGGCCCGTCGAAGTCAGCGGACTAGGTGGTCCGGCAATGCTTCGCGCGGTTGTCGGCGAAGAGGTAGTGGGCCGACGCCTCGCCGAACCGGGTCCCTATTCGATGCTCGAGGTGCTCACGCCCACGATGATCGACTACGCCCCCACAGAACTCGCCGCCGAAATGGTGCCGCGCCTGCTCAGGGGCGACGAGCAATGGTGTCAGGGCTTTTCCGAGCCGGGATCGGGCAGCGACCTGGCGTCGCTGACTACCCGCGCGGTCCAGGACGGGGACAACTGGGTCGTCAATGGGCAAAAGGTCTGGACCAGCTTCGCGCAGTTCTCCACCCGGTGTGTTCTGCTCACCCGCACCGCACCCGGCTACGACGGCATCACCGCGTTCTTCGTCGACTTGGACACTCCCGGCATCACCATTCGGCCGCTGCGGACAATGCACGGAGTCGACGAATTCTGCGAGGTGTACTACGACGACGTGGTGGTGCCTGCGGAACGCATGCTCGGCCAGCCGGGCGATGGCTGGCGACTCGCGATGGACCTGCTGCCCTACGAGCGGTCCACCTGCTTCTGGCAGCGCATCGCTTACCTCTACTC
>DASXJI010000057.1:0-2289 GCA_036497495.1 Mycobacterium sp. | reverse complement strand
GTGTCGCCCTTGGACACGTCCAGCGGAATCCGCTTCGAGCCGTCCTCATCCCACCGGCCGGGGCCGACGGCGACGACTTTGCCCTCTTGGGGCTTTTCCTTAGCGGTGTCGGGAATGACCAGACCGGATGCGGTCGTGGTCTCGGCCTCGTTGGCCTGTACGAGGATCTTGTCCTCGAGTGGCTTGATGTTGACGCTCGCCACGATTGGAGCCCTCCACTTAGTTGGTAGCAGGTCTGGGGCGGTTGCCCCGATTTATCAGGTGTTTTGGCCTTCGTCCGTGCCTACGCGTCGTCGTCGCGGGTGCCGACGCCCGGGGTTGTCCGATTGCCACCTAGCACTCTATACATGCGAGTGCTAGCACTCAAGATCGGCCCGGTGCTTCTTCGCTGTCAGCTGGCTTGGCCTTTTACCACCGGCAGTCCCGGGTCGCTGGCGACATCGAGCGCAGACGGCGACGCACCGGCGGCGACCAGGTGCGCGGCGAACGACGCGATCATCGCCCCGTTGTCGGTGCAGAGCCGCGGTGCTGGGATGCGCAGCGCCAACCCGGCGGCCCCGCAGCGTTCGGCGGCGAGCTCGCGCAGACGCGAGTTCGCCGCGACGCCGCCGGCGATGAGCAGGGTGGACACCCCTAGCTCGGTCGCCGCCCGGACCGCTTTCATGGTCAGCACGTCGGCCACCGATTCCTGAAAACCCGCGGCGATGTCGGCGGTCGCCGCGTCCGGATGGCCTTCGACGTAGCGAGCGACGGCGGTCTTGAGCCCGGAGAAGCTGAACGCGTGCGGCTCGTCGCGCGGCCCGGTCATGCCGCGGGGAAACACGATCGCGTCGCGGTCACCGGTCCGCGCCAGGTCATCGAGCACCTTGCCGCCGGGATAGCTCAGCCCCAGCAGCCGGGCCACCTTGTCGTAGGCCTCCCCCGCCGCGTCGTCGACGGTGCTGCCCAGCTCGACGATCGGCTCGCCGAGCGACCGGACGTGCAGCAGGTGGGTGTGGCCGCCAGACACCAGCAGCGCCACGCTCTCCGGCAACGGGCCGTGCTCGTAGACGTCGGCGGCCAGGTGACCGCCCAGATGGTTCACCGCGTAGAACGGGACGTCCCAGGCCGCCGAATACGCTTTGGCCGCAGCCACTCCCACCAGCAGGGCGCCGGCTAGCCCCGGCCCGATGGTGGCGGCGACCACGTCGGGTTTAGTCAGGCCCGCGGTGGCCAGCGCGCGGCGCATGGTTGGTTCGAGCGCCTCCAGATGTGCCCGCGACGCGACCTCGGGCACGACGCCGCCGTAGCGAATGTGTTCGTCGACGCTGGACGCCACTTCGTCGGCCAGCAGCGTCACGCTGCCGTCGCCGCCGAGCCGCGCAATGCCGACTCCGGTTTCGTCGCAGGACGTTTCGATCGCCAAGATATTCGTCACCCCGGATGTCATAAAGCCGACCTCCGCATCGTGTACGCATCGGCGCCGCTGATCCGGTAATACCGCCGGCGCAGGCCCACTTCGGTGAATCCGACGCTGCGGTACAGCGCGATCGCCGGCGCATTGTCGGTGCGAACCTCCAGATGCACGACTCCACCCGCAGCGATGTTCAACAGCTCGTCCAGCATCCGACGGCCGACGCCACGGCCCTGGTACGCCGGATCGACGCCGATGGTGTGGATTTCATATTCGAAGGGCGGCGTGCGACCCAAGCGGGATATGCCGCCGTAGCCGATCAATGTGTCGCCGCGGCGATCGGGAGCGCGGCTGAAAGCCGGGCGAAGCGGGTCGCCGCCATCAGCACTGATGCGTGCGGCAACGTAGTGATTGTGATCAGCAGCCAGCTCGCGCACGAAAGCGGCTGTCGGCCAAGGATCGTCGCCGGGAAACAACAGCGACTCCAGTTCGGCGCAGCGGTCGGCGTCGGCGTCGGTAAGCCCGTCGAGGATCACGTTCACTGTCCCGCCGCCTGCCGCTCGGCCAGCGTCTTGGCGTCCGGCCGCCGCAGATACAGCGGCACCAGCGGAGCAGGAGCTTGCGACCAGTCGGCCACCGCGGCCACCAGGCCCGCCGGCCCGGGGTACGTCGGTTCAATGCAGGGCAGTCCGAACAGCGCCGCGTGGCCGGGCGAACCGGCCACCGACTGCGCGGGACCCGGGTCGACATCGGCCGGGGCGTTGACCTCGGGACCGTCGACGCGGGCACCGTCGCGGTAGCGGGCCCAATAGACCTCGCGCCGGCGGGCGTCGGTGACCACCAGCACCTCGCCGGTGGTCTGTCCGCCGATGGCATCGAGGCTGCAGACCCCGTAC
>DASXJI010000056.1:0-4271 GCA_036497495.1 Mycobacterium sp. | reverse complement strand
GGCGCTTCGCTCAGCAGGGAACTGACGGCCATTCGCTTGGGGATCCGCACGTGCCGCCGGCGCTTCTGTACGGCCTCGACCACCTGGTCAGCCACCTTCTCGCGGGGAACGTCAACCGCGAGATGGATCCGGCCCCCGCTCCGGCGAAGGCATGAGCGAAAGACTCGCCGATGCCTCGCGAAGCCCCGGTGATCAATACTCGTTTCCCCCGTAACTCCATGTCAGGAGCGTACGCATGCTGTCCACCGAGAGCTCGGCATCCAACTGGATGGTCGTACTAAGCACGCTGCGTCCCGTCGCGCACCAAGCCGACCAGGTCCCGCACCAGATCCTCCAGCGCCACCATGGCCACCACGGCTCCGTTTTGACCGGTGACCAACGCGAGGTGACTGTTGCTGCGGCGCATCCGCGACAGCCCCTCGGGCACCGTCAGCGATTGGGAGACCCGCGGCAGCGGCCGGACTCTTGCCAGGTCGATCACGGCGTGCGGGTCGCCGGCCAATGACAGCACGTCTTTGATGTGCAGATAGCCAACGAATCGGTGGTCGACTCCGATGTTATCGACCACCGGAAATCGCGAGTAACCGGTTGCGGCCAAGGCCTTTTCGACGATCCCGACCGTTGGGCCAGAGCCAGGGGCGGCCACCGGCACCGCCTGGATCTGGCCGACTGGGACCGCCACGTCGGCGACTGTGCGGTTGCGGATTTGCAGCGCCCGGGTGAGCCTGTTGTGCTCCTCTGGATCCAGCAGGCCCTCCGACACCGACTCGGCAATCATCTCGCTGAGCTCGACAGTGGACACCGCGACCTCGAGCTCGTCGCGGGGCTGCACCCGCAAGGCGCGCAACGTGACACCGGTGCACCAGTTGTAGAACGTCAAGATCGGCCGGACCGCGCGCACATAGGCCAAATAGGCCGGAATCAGCAGCATCGCCGTCTTTTCCGGGCCGGCGATGGCGATGTTCTTCGGGACCATCTCGCCGAGCAGCACGTGCAGCGTCACGACGATCGCCAGCGCCACCACGAGCGACAGGGTGTGCAGCAAGGTCGGCGAGACGCCGAGCAGGTCGAAGGGCCGGCGCAGCAGGTCGGCGACCGCGGGCTCGCCAAGCCGGCCCAGCATGAGCGACGCGACGGTGATGCCCAGTTGTGCCCCGGCGAACATCAGCGGAAGCTGCTCGCCGGCCCGCAGCGCAGTCACTGCGCTTGATCTGCCCTGTTCAGCCAACGCCTCCAGGCGATCCCGTCGCGCGGAGATCAGCGAGAACTCCGCGGCCACGAAAAACGCGTTCGCGCCCACCAGCAGGATGGTCGCCAACAACTCGAGCAGGTCGCCCATCATCGGCCTTGCACGGCCGCGGGATCGGCGTGATCGGACAGCTGGGTCAGCTCGAGCAGGTCGATGCGGCGGCCGTCCATCCGAACGACTCTGGCCCGCCAGGCCGAGGTTTGCGGGACGCCGTCGTGCTCGTATCCACTCAGCTGCACCTCGTCGCCAATGGCCGGAATGCGGCCCAGCTGTTGCATGACCAGCCCGCCGATCGTCTCGTATTCGCCGTCGGGGGCGTGGTAGCCGGTCGCGGTGGCCACCTCATCGATGCGCAGCAGACCGGACACCCGCCAGCCGTTGCCGACTGCCACTACATCCTGTGCCGCGTCATCGTGTTCGTCGCGGACGTCGCCGACGATCTCCTCGATCAGGTCCTCGACGGTCACCATGCCCGCGGTACCGCCGTACTCGTCGACGACCATCGCGGTCTGCAGGTCGTTGGCGCGAATCTGTCCCATCAGCGCGTCGCCGTCCAGCGTGGAGGGCACCTTGGCAACCGGCTGCGCTACGGCGGTGACCAGCGTGAGCTCACGCGCGGCGGCCGGTACTCCGAAGACCTGTTTGACGTGCACGATGCCAACGGTCTCGTCGAGGTCACCGTCAACGACCGGGAATCGCGAGAAGCCGCTCTCGGCGGCGGCTTCCACCAGATCTGCGACGGTGTTATCAACTTGCAGCGCAACGATTTTCGACCGTGGAGTCATCAGCTCCTCAGCGGTCAGGTCACCGAATTGCAGCGACCGGTCCAGCAGCGCCGCGGTGGCGGGGTCCAGCGAGCCGCTGCGAGCCGAATTACGCACCAGCGACACCAGTTCCTGCGCCGAACGAGCCGACCGCAGTTCTTGAGCGGGCTCGATCCCGAGCTTGCGCAGAACCCAGTTGGCCACACCGTTGGTCAACCGAATCGGCCATGTCATCAGCCAGGAGAACAGCAACTGCAACCCGGAAACGGCGCGTGCAGTCTGCAGTGGCCGCGCCACTGCAAGATTCTTCGGGACCAGCTCACCGAAGATCATCGACACCGACGTGACGACCAGCAGGGTCAGAAACGTGATCACCGCGTCGACGATCCGGTTGGGTATCCCGAGCGCATCCATGGCGGGGTGCGGTAGCTCCGCGACGAGCGGTTCGGTGAGGTATCCGGTGACCAGCGTGGTGATCGAGATGCCGAGCTGTGCGCCCGACAGCTGGAGCGACAGGGTTTGGTGGGCGCGGCGCACGAAGCGGTCGCGCCGGCGACCGCTGCGGGCGTTGGCCTCGACGGTGCTGCGCTCGAGGGTGGTCAGGGAGAACTCGGCGGCGGTGAACAGCGCGTTGCCCGCGGTGAGGATCACGATGGCCAGCAGGCTGAGCAGGGTGACGACAAGATTCATCGAAGCCACCTCGGCGACGGAGGCTCCTCAGCGTCGGCGTCACACACGCCGGACGGCGCGGGTGCCTGCGGCACGGGAACCCTTCCTTCTACGTAGCCACGGATGATGTGACCTTCGATGGTAGCGAAGGCGCGACGCGCCCGAGCACGCGTTGCCGCGTCGACACGCCCGTCAACCGTTGTGGTTTACCACCCGAGCGGCAGCGGATGGCCTTCCGCGAAGCCCGCTGCGGACTGCACACCGACCACCACCCGGTCGTGCAACTCGGCCAGCGTCGACGCACCGACGTACGTGCAGGTGCTCCGTACACCGGAGGTGATGTGGTCGAGCAGATCCTCGACGCCGCCGCGAGCCGGGTCCAGCTCCATCCGCGACGTCGAGATTCCTTCTTCGAACAACGCCTTGCGGGCCCGCTCGACGGCGCTGTCGCCCGCGGTGCGGGCGACAACCGCGCGCTTGGACGCCATGCCGTAGCTCTCCTTGTACGGCCGGTTGTCGCGGTCGCGCAACAAGTCGCCGGGGGACTCGTACGTGCCCGCGAACCAGGATCCGATCATCACGTTGGACGCACCGGCCGCCAGCGCGAGGGCCACGTCGCGCGGGTGACGCACCCCGCCGTCAGCCCACACCTGAGCACCGAGCTGCTGTGCGGCCGAGACACATTCGAGGACAGCGGAGAATTGCGGCCGGCCGACGCCGGTCATCATGCGGGTGGTGCACATCGCGCCCGGACCCACGCCGACCTTGACAATCGACGCGCCGGCATTGACCAGGTCGCGGGTGCCGTCGGCCGACACCACGTTGCCGGCGACCAACGGCACACCCAGGTCCAGCGACGCGATCGACTTGATCGAGTCCATCGCCTTCACCTGATGCCCGTGAGCGGTGTCGACGACCACCAGGTCGACGCCGGCCTCGGTCAGCGCCTGGGCCTTGGCGACCACGTCGCCGTTGATCCCGACCGCGGCGCCGATGCGCAGTCGGCCCCTCGCGTCGACCGCCGGCGAGTAGATGCCGGCCCGGATCGCACCGGTCCGGGTCAGCACACCGGCCACTGTGCCGTCAGCGCCGGTCAGCACCGCGACATCGACCGGGGCGTGCTCGAGAAGTTCGAAGATTTCTCGCGGATTCGTTCCCACCGGGGATTTGACGAAGTCGGTGATCGCGATGTCGCGAACTCGCGCGAAACGGTCGACTCCGTCGCAGCACGATTCGGTGACCAGTCCGATCGGCCGTCCTTCGAATGCGACGACCGCGGCCCCGTGAGCACGCTTGGAGATCAGCGCTAGTGCGTCGGACACCGAATCGTCCGGCACCAAGGTCACCGGGGTGTCGACGACCAGGTCCCGGCTTTTGACGAAATCCACGGTCTGCTGCACCGCGGCGATCGGAAGGTCTTGCGGCAGAACGACAATCCCGCCGCGGCGGGCCACCGTCTCGGCCATTCGCCGGCCCGCGACCGCGGTCATGTTGGCCACCACTACCGGGATGGTGGTGCCCGAGCCGTCGTTGCTGGACAAGTCCACGTCGAAGCGTGACGCCACATCCGAGTGGCTCGGCACGATGAA
>DASXJI010000055.1:0-2193 GCA_036497495.1 Mycobacterium sp. | reverse complement strand
GGCGGTGTTCAGCGCGGTCTGACCGCCCAGGGTGGCCAGCAGCGCGTCGATCTTGTTGCCCCGCTCGGCCTGCTGGGCAATGACCTTCTCCACGAAGGCGGCAGTGATGGGTTCGACGTAGGTGTGGTCGGCGTATTCGGGGTCGGTCATGATGGTGGCCGGGTTGGAGTTGACCAGGCTGACCTGGAGGCCCTCGGCACGCAGTACCCGGCAGGCCTGGGTGCCCGAGTAGTCGAATTCGCAGGCCTGTCCGATGACGATCGGCCCGGAGCCGATCACCAGAACGTGCTTGAGGTCAGTCCGGCGTGGCATTACCCGCTCTCCCCCGTCATCAGGTCGACGAATTGGTCGAACAAGTACTCCGCATCGTGCGGCCCGGCCGCGGCCTCCGGGTGGTACTGCACCGAAAAAGCGCGCCCGTCAACGAGTTTGACACCTTCGACCACACCGTCGTTGGCGCAGGTGTGACTGACCACCGCCGCCCCGAAGGGCGTGTCGAAACGCTGACCGGCCTCACCTTCCAGCGCGAAGCCGTGGTTCTGCGCGGTGACCGCGATCCGTCCCGTCGCGTGGTCCATCACCGGGATGTTGATGCCCCGGTGACCGAACACCATCTTGTAGGTGGACAGGCCCAGCGCCCGCCCCAGGATCTGGTTGCCGAAACAGATGCCGAACAACGGGATACCGGCACCCAGGACTTCGCGGGTAACCTCGACGATGTGGTCGGCGGTGGCCGGGTCGCCGGGCCCGTTGGACAGGAACACTCCGTCAGGCTGCAGCTCGGCGATCTGATCGAAGGTCACCGACGAGGGCAGCACGCGGGTGCGCACTCCGCGCCGGGCGAAATTGCGCGGGGTGTTGGTCTTGATACCCAAGTCGATCGCAGCCACCGTGAACCGGTGCGACCCTTCGGGTTCCACGACGTAGGTGTCGGCCGTGCTGACCTGGCCGGCCAAGTCGGCCCCCAGCATCGATTGTTGGCCACGCACGCGTTCGGCCAGCTCCTCGGGCGACGCGATCGATCCACCGGAGAAGACACCGGCCTTCATCGAGCCACGGCTGCGCAGATGTCGCACCAACGCCCGGGTGTCGATGTTGGCGATGCCGACGATGTGCTGGCGGACCAGTTCGTCTTCCAGCGTCCCGGTGGCACGCCAGCTGGAGACCCGCGGCGAGGGATCACGCACCGCGTAACCGGCGACCCAGACCTTGTCGCCGCGACTTTCGCCGTCCTCACCGTTCCAGCCGGTGTTCCCGATCTGCGGGGCGGTCGCCACCACGATCTGCCGGTGATAGCTTGGGTCGGTCAGCGTCTCCTGATAGCCGGACATGCCGGTAGAAAAGACTGCCTCGCCGAGTGTTTGGCCGATCGCGCCGAACGCGGTGCCGGTGAATGTCCGGCCGTCGTCGAGAACCAGCATCGCCTTCACAGCGCGACTCCCTCCTGCCGGCCTTCCAGCCAGGCGTCGTAATCGGTGCGGTGGTTCGCGCGAAACCCGGTGTCGATCTCGACGCCGGACGGCAGCCGCCACCGAATTGCCAGGATCCCGATGCGGGCCACGACCTTGCCCGCCATCCCGCGCTCCAGGCGGATGGCCGTGATCGACTCCTGCGGAATCCAAATCGGAAGGGCGCGAATGCGTTCCAGCAGAATGCCCTCGGGGTAGCGCGTCAGCACCGCCTTGCTGCGGTACCCAAGATCGCCGGCGGTGATCCGCTCGTTCCAGGCCGGCGCCATGGTGCAGCCGCAATAGATGCCGCGGGTGGTGATCGCCGCAGGGCCGACCTGGCTCGGGATCTCGGGCAGCGTCCCGATCAACTCGGCCTGGCGCTCTGCGCGTTTCCGCCAACCGCGCATCATCAGCTGAATGATTAACGCGATCAACAGGGCCAGCACCCCGGCCATGATCAGCGACACCACCAGCGTTCCCGAGTTCACGCCGGACTCTTCCCGTCGCGCGCGGTGATCTTGCCCCGCAGCAGGGTTGCCGTCACAGTGGCCGGCAGAGTCATGGTTTCGTAGGGGGTATTGGCCGACCGGCTGGCCATGTCGGCGCCAGACACCGTCCAGGTGGCATCCGGGTCCACGACGGTCAGATTGGCCGGCTCGCCGATTTCCAGCGGGCGGCCGTGGTCGGGCAGGCCGACGACGCGGGCCGGGTTCTCGCTCATCACCCGCGCGACGCCGCGCCA
>DASXJI010000054.1:0-6001 GCA_036497495.1 Mycobacterium sp. | reverse complement strand
GCTGGCCGCCGAACCGGTGACCTTCTTGACGGTCAACGCTGCGGTGGCCGAAACTCGCGACGAGGCAACGGCTTTGATGCTGCCCAACCTGCACATGATGGCCCGGCTGCGGACCGGGCAACCACTGGGGCCGGTGGAACTGGTCGAGGATGTCCGCGGCGCCAAGCTGACACCGCAGCAGCAGCACATCGTCGACAACGGACTCGAACGCGCCGTCGTCGGGTCACCCGCCGAGGCAGCCGAACAGCTGACTGCGCTGGCAGAGCGGTTCGGCGTCGACGAGGTGATGGTGCATCCGGTCGCGTCGGCGCACCGCGGCACCGATCCCGCGACCGCTCCCGCTCGCGAGACCACGCTGGAGCTACTCGCCAAAGAGCTGTTTTAACGAGGCGTCAAGACGACGACCGGGATCGGCCGCGACGTCTTTTTCTGGTATGCCTCGTAGCGGTTGCCATTGTTCTCGTTGACGATCTGCCAGAGCCGCGCGTAGTCGGGGTCATCGGGCAGCACAGGCTTGGCGGTGACCCCGAAACGCTTCGGCCCAACGTTGATTTCGACGTTCGGGTTGGCTTTGAGGTTGTGATACCAGCCGGGCGCCTTGGGGTCGCCGCCCTTAGAGGCGACGATCAAGTAGTTGGCGCCGTCGCGGGCATAGGTCAGCGACGTAGTGCGGGGCTTGCCGGTCTTGGCCCCGACGGTGTGCAGCAGCAGGCTGGGGATCCCCAGCGTCCGATGCCCGATCCAGCCGTTCGTTTTCTGGTAGACGGCGTCGTGTATCCGCAGTACCCGTGGCAGCAAACTTTGTTCAACCCAGGACGGAAGAGCCATTCGCCCAGTATTACCGCTCGGCGTCTATCCGCGCCAGCGCGTCCCGCAGGATCCGGCCGGTGGACTCGCGGTCGGGGTCGCGGCGCAGCAGTAGCCCCTTGGCGACCGACAGTTTGTCGCCGTTGCGCCGCGGCAGCATGTGCAAGTGGATGTGGAAGACGCTTTGGAACGCGGCGCGGCCGTCGTTGATGCCGATGTTGGTGGCGTCGGCCAACTCGGTTGCGCGGGCCGCCTTGGCGATCCGTTGTCCGATCGTCACCATGCCGGCCAGGGTTTCGGGTGCGGTGTCGGTGAGATCGACCGAGTGTTGCTTGGGTACCACCAAGGTGTGGCCGCGGGTGAACGGGCGGATGTCGAGGAAGGCCAGATAGCCGTCATCTTCGTAGATCCGGGTGGCCGGGGCCTGGCCGGCGACGATCGCACAGAACACACAGGACATCACGTCACCGTAGCGGTCCGCCGCGCCGGACAAGTGAGTAGTCTGCCTCGACGTGGACGTGCGCGATCTGGCCTTCGCCGGAGCTGCTGAACAAGCGCGGATGCTGACCGCGGCCACCATCACCGCGCCGGCGCTGCTCGAGATTTATCTGGATCGCATCGCGCGGCTGGATCCCCAACTGCGTAGCTACCGCGTGGTGCTGGCCGACAGCGCGCGCCAGGAGGCCCTGGCCGCACAGCGCCGCCTCGATGCCGGCGAGCGGCTGCCTCTGCTCGGGGTCCCGGTCGCGATCAAGGACGACGTCGACGTCGGCGGCGAACTCACACCGTGCGGCAGCAGTGCGGTCTCCACGCCTGCGGCGCGCGATGCGAACGTGGTAAGCCGACTGCGTGCGGCGGGCGCGGTGATCATCGGGAAAACCGCTGTGCCCGAACTGATGATCTTCCCGTTCACCGAATCGCTGACGTTCGGGGCAACCCGCAACCCGTGGAACACCGCGCTCACGCCGGGCGGCAGCAGCGGTGGCAGCGGCGCCGCGGTAGCCGCCGGGCTGGCGCCGCTGGCGCTGGGCTCGGACGGCGGTGGCTCGATCCGCATCCCGTCTGGCTGGTGCGGCCTGTTCGGGCTGAAGCCGCAACGCGATCGGGTGCCGCTGGCACCGCACGACGATGCGTGGTGCGGGCTGAGCGTCAACGGCCCGATCGCCCGGTCGGTGCAAGACGCCGCGTTGTTCCTGGACGTGACGACCACGACTCCCGGTCCCGACGGTGGGTTCGTCGCCGCGGCCGCCAAACATCCCGGCCGGTTACGAATTGCCTTGAGCACCAAGGTTCCACCGCCGCTGATCGCCAAGATCGGCAAGGAGCAGCGGGCCGCGTTCGACGAGGCGGGCGCATTGCTGCGCGATCTCGGCCATGACGTCGTTGTCCGCGACCCGGACTATCCGCCGGCGGCCGTCTACGCCAACTTTCTGCCGCGCTACTTCCGGGGCGTCTACGACGATGTGCGCGTGATGCCGCATCAAGAGCGGCTCGAGAAGCGAACCCGCAATATGGCACGCATCGGGTCGACGATCTCCGACCGGCGGATGGCAACCGTGCGCGCCGCGGAGTCGGCGGTGGCCGAGCGGATTCAGTCGATCTTCGACGACGTCGACGTCGTCATCACGCCGGGCAACGCCACTGGGCCGTCCCGCATCGGGGCCTACCAACGCCGCGGCGGCATCTCGACTCTGCTATTCGTGTCGCAGCGGGTGCCCTTCTTCGAGATCTGGAATCTGACCGGTCAGCCCGCTGCGTCGGTGCCGTGGGGGCTCGACCGTGGCGGCGTTCCGCTGTCGATTCAGCTGGTCGGCCGACCCAGTGACGAGGCGACGCTGCTGTCTCTGAGCGGGCAGATCGAGGCCGCCAGACCGTGGGCGCAGCGGCGACCGCCGGTGTCATAACGGCGCGATAGCACGCCAGGCCTGAAGTTTCTGACCCGCGGGCATCGCGCGAGCCGGGCTGGTCGACGGCAACAGTCGATAGCTGACGGGGGCGTCGACGTCGACCAGTCGTGTGTAGAGCCGCTCCGCGGCGCGGCCGTTGAAGCAGACCCGTGTGATCGACGGGTACGCCGCGAACAGCTGACCAAAGTCGTTGGCCACCAAGCTGTTCATGTCGAACTTGGCATCGGAGCTGCCAGCGCGGCGGCATTTGTGCAACACATCCCATACCGCTATGCCAGCCGATTGCAATGCGGCCACACGGGTTTCGTAGGGTGCCGACGCGTCGAAGCCGAATAGGTCAGCGGTGATTGGCCAGAACGAATTTCGGGGATTGCCGTAGTACTGGTGGGTCGCCAAGGACTGGACGCTGGGGAAGGATCCGAGGATCAATAACCGGGCGCCGTCGTCGACGACGGGCCGGAAGCCCTCCAGGAGCGGTGTGGTCATCGACCCACATGATGCCCCGCCGCGTTATACGTTGGCGGAGTGGATGAGCCCGAGGTCGAGAAGCTGCTCGATGGTCTGGAGGGCAGCGCCCGAGCCGAGCGCGCCGAGCTGATCAAGTGGCTGTTCGAGCAGGGCGTCACCGCTGAGGAGATCCGGACGGGCCCGGTTCCGATGCTGGCGGCGTCGCGCCGGCTGATGGGTGACGACGGCGACTACGTTTCCACCCGGGAGATCAGCGAAGAATATGGCATCGACCTGGAACTCCTGCAGCGCGTGCAACGCGCCGTCGGGCTGGTGCGAGTAGATGATCCCGACGCGGCGGTGCACCTGCGTGCCGACGGGGCCGCCGCAGCACACGCGAAGGAATTCCTCGAGCTGGGCATTGAGCCCGACCAGGTGGTGCAGGTCGTTCGTGTTCTCGCCGAAGGGCTTTCGCATGCCGCCGAGGTGATGCGATACACCGCGCTGTCGACCATCCTCCAACCCAATGCCACGGAACTGGAGACCGCGAAGAGATCATTCGCGTTGACCAGCCATATCGTGCCGCTGCTTGGGCCGATGATCGAAGACATGCTGCTTATGCATCTGCGGCACATGATGGAGACCGAAGCCGTCAACGCCAGCGAGCGGGCCGCGGGCGCCCCGCTGCCCGGGGCGCGGCACATTACCGCCGCGTTCGCCGACCTGGTCGGCTTCACCCGGCTGGGTGAGGAGGTGCCGCCCGAGGAGCTCGGGCAACTGGCCAACCGGCTGGCCGACCTCGCCCGCGACGTCGCGGCTCCACCGGTGCGGTTCGTCAAGACGATCGGCGACGCGGTGATGTTCGTCTGCACGGAACCGGCACCGCTGCTGGACGCCGTGCTCAAGCTTGTCGAAATCACCGACGGCGATAACGATTTCCCCCGGTTGCGAGCTGGAATTGCATCGGGTTCTGCGGTCAGCCGGGCCGGTGACTGGTTCGGCAGCCCGGTGAACACAGCCAGCCGGGTGACCGCGGCGGCGCGGCCGGGTACGGTGCTGGCCGCCGAGTCGGTGCTAGATGAACTCGGCGACGATGCGGGGTTCAGCTGGTCATTCGCCGGCGCCCGTCGCCTCAAAGGCATCAAGGGCGAAGTGAAGCTATTCCGCGCCCGGCGCGGCGAGGGCTAGTCGCGCCATCGCCGTGTTCGCGGGGAGTGAAACCGCCTTGACGACGGTTGCAACGCTGTAATCATGTAAGCATGAAACAACATCATGGACATGGGCGGCGCCACGGCCGCCCCGGCGGCTGGCAGCAAGCCGGTCAACCCGAAGCCGGCGACGCCGCGGACTGGTTTGCCGGACGCCTGCCTGACGCCTGGTTCGAAGGTGACCCGACCGTCGTCGTCGACCGCGAAGAGATCACCGTCATCGGGAAGCTGCCTGAGTCTGGCGACGAGAGCGAAGCTCACGCGGCAGGTCGGGCCTCGCGCTTCCGCGAGGAAACTCGCTCGGAGCGGATGAACATTGCCGACGAGGCGCAGAACCGCTACGGCCGCAAGGTTTCCTGGGGCGTCGAGGTCGGCGGCGAGCAGGTTTTGTTCACCCACATCGCGGTTCCGGTGATGACCCGGTTGAAGCAGCCGGAGCGACAGGTGCTCGACACCCTGGTCGACGCCGGCGTGGCGCGGTCCCGCTCCGACGCGCTGGCCTGGTCGGTCAAGCTGGTCGGCGAGCACACCGAAGAGTGGCTGGCCAAGCTGCGCGACGCGATGTCGGCGGTCGACGATGTACGTGCCGAGGGACCTGAGCTCTAGGACTGCGTCATCCGGTAGTAGGCGCCGCGGCGGGCCAGCAGCTCGCCGTGGTTGCCCTGCTCGACGATCTTGCCGGCCTCCATCACCAGGATGAGGTCAGCATCGCGGATCGTCGAAAGACGATGAGCGATAATGAAACTCGTCCGATCGCGGCGAAGCTCGTGAGTGGCTTTGGCGATCAGCAGCTCGGTGCGGGTATCCACTGAACTGGTCGCCTCATCGAGGATCAGCAGTTGAGGGCGGGCCAGGAATGCCCGTGCGATCGTGATCAGCTGCTTTTCGCCCGCGCTGATGTTGCTGCCGCCGTCGCGGACTTGGGTTTGATACCCGTCGGGCAGCGTATGCACGAACCGGTCCACATATGCTGCGGTGGCCGCATCGATCACCTCGTCGTGGGTGGCGTCGGGCCGTCCGTAGGCGATGTTCTGCGCGATCGTCCCGCTGAACAGCCAGGTGTCCTGCAGCACCATCCCGATCCCGGATCGCAGCGAATGCCGGCTGACGTCCGCGATGTCGACGCCGTCGATCAGGATCCGGCCGGTAGCGACCTCGTAGAAGCGCATCAGCAGATTCACCAGGGTCGTCTTCCCGACCCCGGTCGGCCCGACGATCGCCACGGTGCTACCCGGCGGGGCGGTGAAGGACAGGTTGTCGATCACCGGCGTGCCGGGGTGGTAGCCGAAGCTGACCCGGTCGAATTCCACCCGCCCCGTTGGCCTTTCACCATTGACCGCACGCAGTGACTCAGAGCGATCCGGTGATTCCTCGGGCTCGTCGAGTAGCTCGAAAACCCGCTCCGCGCTGGCTACCCCGGACTGCAGCGTGTTGTACATCGAGGCCACCTGATTGAGCGGCGCGTTGAACTGACGCACGTATTGGATGAACGCCTGGATGTTGCCCACGGTGATCTGTCCGGTGGCCACCTGCACGCCGCCGACCACCGCGACAGCGACATAGCCGAGGTTGCCGATAAACGCCGTCGCCGGCCCCAACAGCCCGGAGATGAGCTGGGCGCCGAAGCTCGCC
>DASXJI010000053.1:0-2083 GCA_036497495.1 Mycobacterium sp. | reverse complement strand
GCGTCGGCCAGGGTGATGCTGGTCCCGCCACCGCCGAAATCGAGCAGCGCGACAACACCCTTGGCGGGAAGACGGGAGTCAGAGTTCAGCGCGGTCAGTGCGGCAACCGAATCCGGTACGAGCCGCGGCGCGATACCGCCGTGCACGAAGTCGGCGTGGGTGTTCAACGCGGCTTGCATGCCCCGCAACGCCTCTGAGCCCCAGTGCGCTGGAACGGCCATCGTGATATTCGACGTCGCCGCTTCGCCGCCGGTCTCGTTGATCAACGCATCCAACGCCTCGACCAGCAACAGCGACGGGTCATGGGATGACCCGTCAGCAGACTTCAGGGTCTTGGATCCACCGACTCGTTCGACAAAACCGGTCATCAAAGTGCCGGTATCGTCGCCATCCGGGCCCGTTGAATCTCTATCGGGCAGGCCTAATTCCGGAGCACGGTCCGGAAACAGCGTCAGCACGGCGCGCCGCGACACAGGCGGCTTGCCGTTGCGGACCGCGACTAAGTTAGTGGTCCCGATCGATAACCCCAACGGGTCATACATAAAGCGAATACCTTCGTCGATTGCGTCCGGTGGCCAGCGTCAACGATAATGGCGGGGCGCGCTATGGCCATCGGGCACAACATCATCGGTATCCGGTCGATGCGCTTGCGTCACCGAAGCGAGACAGCCGGCGGCTTGACAGATCGGCTCGCGTCAGGCCACGGTCAATGGCAGCGAGCGCCGCGGCTGGAATTCGAAAGTCGCTCCGCCGCTCACTTTGGCGATCGCAACCTCGGACATCTCCTTTGTCGCAGTGTCGGTCTCGGACAACTCGGCGGTCCAATGGGTGTCCGTGCCGGTGACCCGGACCTCGACGCGCGGGTCGACTGCGGTCGCGATCGCCTGCAACGGCTGGATCGACGCCGGCGAACACAGCGAGATCCATGCTGCGTCGTCGTGTGCCGGTGACCGGTGGATCGTCAGTTGATCGCCTACCTCAGCGTTCACGTATCCCAGCGGGTTGAACAGCGGATGGAGCTCGAAAACTTGTCGTATGCCGTCGATTCCGGTGGGCAGGTCGAGTGCCCGATGGATACGTTCCGCGCCGAGACCGGAAACGCCGATCAGCTGTCGAGTGCAGATCGAGTTGGCCAGCTCAGTGTCCGATCCCGCGCGCGCCCGTACCGCGATCGCAAAGGACAGATACAGCAGATGCATCTGCAGGCATACTTCCTCGGCCATCCGCACCAGCGCCGAATGCGAGTACGCACCGAAGTCGAAGTCCGACACCACCGGGCCCGAATAGTCGGCCAGCCCCTCGCCGGACGGATCGATTGGGGCGAGTTCCCAATCGGCCGCGCGGGTTTCGGCCACGACGTCCAACGCCGGAATGCCTTCGACCGGCGGGTACGACT
Source organism: Mycobacterium sp. (assembly GCA_036497495.1). GTDB lineage: Bacteria > Actinomycetota > Actinomycetes > Mycobacteriales > Mycobacteriaceae > Mycobacterium. The sequence goes on along the minus strand of DASXJI010000053.1, from coordinate 687 downwards.
CGTCGATGACGACTGTCCACGCGCAGTGCGGATGCCGATCCGACGGGGTTCGGGGCGGGCGGTGGATGGGACGCACCTGTGCGCGCGCGTTGGTCGCGACCGCGGTCGCGTCGAAGGTCGGGTCCTCGATGGTGTGGCACATGCCGAAGACGTAATCGTGACCCATCGGCTCGACGTCGAGCAGCGCGCCGCAGTGGTCGAGATGGAACTCGCCATGCCAGCGATCGTGAATCGTGTAGCGGAAGTCCATGAACTGAGGCGGCGCCCCGATGTCGAGTTGCAAGCCCTTGAAAATCGTTGGGACGTCGACACCTTCGTAGTTCAGCGCCCGCTGCATGCGTCGGGTGTAGATCGGGCTGGCGCCGGCCCACTCTTCGATGGCGATCTGCACCATCTCCTCGCGCCCGAACTCCTGGATGCACCACGCCATGCCGGAGCGGTCGATCATCTGCCCGATCAGCAGCAGCTCGGGTAGCAGAACGGCGAGCTGTTCGCGGGACAGCCGGGCGTAGTGGGATTGGTTCACTGCCCAAAAATAGAGCCGACTATGTTATAAAGTCAACAATGTCTATTTCCGCAGGCCAGGAGGCCAGGTCGGCCGTCAGCCCCACCCGGCGAACCCGTGCGCCCCGCAAACGCGGCGACGACACGCGCGCGAAGATCATCGACGAAACCGTCCGCTGCATC
>DASXJI010000052.1:0-4111 GCA_036497495.1 Mycobacterium sp. | reverse complement strand
CTGACCGGAACGCACCGCCCCGTCCAGGAAGCCGGTCCATTCGTCGGCGGTCTCGGTGCCGGCCCAGTGGATGGGCCCGACCGGCCGCCGCAGCAACGGCCCGTAGCGCGTCCACGAGCCTGGCGGCACCGCGGCCGTTGGACCACCTGGCGCGAATTCCTCAGCACCCCAACGATGATCGACGTAGTCGATCGGCTTCAATGCTTCAACGCCGAACAGTGCGGCGAAGCACCCAAGCGCGCTTTGCCGACGCTGATCCGCGGGTAGCTCGTCAAACGTGCGGGCGTCGACAAAGCCGAGCAGGATCCCGGGCCCGTCGGGCTGCGGGCTGACGTCGAAGGTGATGAATACCGGGCCCTCGTCGGACAGGGCTTGTCCGGAAAATCCAGCGCCGCGCCAGAACGGCGTGGGGTAGGCGGCATAGGCCTTGCTGAGCCGACCCTGCGGCCACTGCGCCGGCAGTTGCCGATGTTCGGCGGGCAGCGCGGGAGTGAATTCGATGATGTTCCAATGCTCCGGTGGGATCGCGACAACGACGTATCTGGCGTCCGCCGTGCCCTTTTCGCTGGTGACCGTTACGCCGTCGTCGTGGTAATCGATGCGCCGCACCGCGGCTTCCAATACGACGCGGTGGCCGAGTTCGGCCGCCGCCGCGTTGGCGATCTGTTGCGTGCCGGCCGCGAAACGGTCTTGCTGGGCACCGTTTTCGACATCGAGCATCCGATCCAGACCACCGGCCGCGCGGGCGTAACGAGCGGCGTGCAGCATCGACACGTCATCGAGTTCGCATCCCCAGGTCACTCGCGCCATGATGGCCAACAGGTCCCGGGTGGTGGCGCCGGCGCGCACCGATCGCAACCACTGACCTAATGACTGGCCGTCCAGCCGGCCGGCGCGCCGGGCAGTCCACGGCTGCGTCAGCGGAACAGTCCGGGTGATGCGTTCGAATTGCCAACGCACCCGGGCGAGATCGATCAGGCCGCCGAGCGAGAGCCGCGGGATTGTGCCGCTGTACGGGCGGACCGCGCCGCGCCACCGAATCAGGTTGGCGCCATCGTGGTAGGTCGGGACGGTCGGGATGCCGAGCTCGTCGGCGAGACCCAGTACGGCGTCCTGCGTCGGGCCCACAAATGTACCGCCCATGTCGACCGGGATGCCGGCGACGTGACCGGTGTACGAACGCCCGCCTACCCGGTCACGGCCCTCGAGTACCAGCACATCATGGCCGAGCCGGCTGAGCTCGCGGGCCGCGGCGAGGCCGGCGAAACCGGCACCCACCACGACGACGGCTGCGGTCCTTGTCGCATCAGGCATGTCCTTCAGTCAACCCCACCGATGCTGCGTAATGTCAGGGACCAACCGACATCACCCAAATCATCGTCAGGCGGTCTTCGTTGAAAGTCTTCACCGCTCTACATGGTCTGGCCGACGCAGCTGAGCGCGCGCGGGAGCTTCGCGATGCCGGTGCCAGTGGCGTCGCAACCTTCGAGGGGCGGCACGATGTATTCGCGCCGCTGACGTTGGCGGCAACGGTCCCGGACCTGAACCTGATGACCAATGTCGCGATCGCGTTCCCACGCAATCCGATTCATCTGGCGCACCAGGCCAACGACCATCAGCTGCTGAGCTCGGGACGATTCATCCTTGGCCTTGGAACTCAGATCCGGGCTCAAATCGAGAAACGGTTCGGCGCCGAGTTCGACAAACCGGTGGCCAGGATGACCGAGCTCATTGCGGCGCTGCGGGCGATCTTCACGGCCTGGAACTCCGGTGAGCGGCTGGACTTTCGCGGCGACTACTACCGGCACACGCTGATGACGCCGGCGTTCAACCCGGGCCCGAATCCGTATGGCCCGCCACCGATCTACGTCGGTGCGCTCGGGCCGCGGCTGACACGTGCCGTCGCACAGCACGCCGACGGTCTGCTGGTAATGCCGTTCGGCTCGAAACGGTTCCTGCACGAGCACACCATGCCCATGGTTCGCGAGGGTCTGGAGGTTTCAGGCCGCAACACCACCGACTTGGCCGTGCTGCCCGAAATCATCGTCTCCGCGGGCGAAACCGATGCTGAACGCGAGCAGGCCGATGCGCGGACACGCGCCCTGCTGGCGTTCTACGGCTCGACACCGGCGTACCGCCCGGTGCTGGCGGCGCACGGCTGGCAGGATTTGCAGCCCGAATTGAACACGTTGTCCAAGCAGGGCCGCTGGGAGGAGATGGGTGGGCTGATCGACGACGAGATGCTGCACACCATCGCCGCGTGCGGCACACCGGCTGCCGTCGCAGATCACATCCGCGATCGAGTCGACGGGATTGCCGACACCGTCTGCCTCTATCAGGCGGCGCCGTTGAGCCTGTCGACCCTGTCCGCGATCGTCGACGAATTAGGCTGAGACACGTTACGGCGCAACCGTTAACCAGTCCTTGAAGCCGGACGGGTCGTGGCGGCCCAGCGCGCCGTGCTCGTAGAGGCCCCAACCCTCGACCGGATCTCCGTTGCCGTCGCGGCACACTGCGCGCCCGACATGGTCGATGACGCCGAAACCCGATCGCCCGATGATCGCCGGGTCGGTCATGTCGTAGGTCAGCCGTTCGACGAACTTCTCGCCCTTCCACATGCCGTGCAGCCAGTCCGAGTCGCCGCCGTAGCCGCCGCCGACATGGATGGGCACCGGCAACTTGGACTCGACATCGAAGTGCACCGGGGTGCCGTCGGGGGCGGTGGCGTCGATGGTCGCGCCGGTCGGAATGCGTGTGCCGGATCGATAGTGAATCTTCACCCGCGGCCAGCCGAGCTGCTCGACGCGGCCGTCGCGCCAGATCCGGGTGCAGTCGTTGAGTGAGCGAAACCCGTTGGGCTCCTCTTGGATGATCAACACGACCGCGAAGTCCTCGAAGGCCATCGGCACGTACAACCACCACATGCCCTCGAAAGGCGGGTCGGCGGGCCGGCCGGCGGGCTCGGCTTCGCCGATCGGCCGAATGCCCCAGGACCGATCGCGGCTGCCGATCCAGCTGGCCGGGTCGATGGGAATTTCCTTGCCGTCCAAGACGATCCGGCCGCTCCAGCTGCCGAGCTGGGCGAAGCGTTGTGCATCCAGTGTTACCCGGTTACCCGAGCGCATTAAATGTGGCTGCTCCTGGACGACGTCGAACAGGCCTTCCCAGGTGAGATCGGCTGCGATGCCTTCGGTTTCGTCGAGGACGATCCGCAGTTGGTGCAGCGGGTCGATCACGTCGACGCGGTAGCCGTTGACATTCTGGTTGAGTCGATCCTGGTCGATGGCATCGGATAAATGCACCGCGGTCTGGGTGTCGCCGCGGCGGATGAGCAGGAATGCGTCTTTGACCCCAAGGTTGGGGTAGTAACCGATACCGCTGATCACGAAGATGTCGCCGGTGCGGTCGTGGGCGTTGAAGTAGGAGCGATCGTAGAAGTTGCGGTCCGAGGAACCCGGCCACGCGATCGGCTGCGGGACTTGGTGTACCGGGAACTCGTCGAGCGGTCCGAGCATTACTGATCCTCTCCGATAAGACGTTTCATCAGTCCTGAGTGATAGAACAGCGATTCGACGCTGTCAGGTTTCTCGGTCTCGCCGAAGTGCACCCGCCGCGCTCCGGTGCGCATGAACACGCAGGCCCACATGACCCCGGAGTAGACGTAGAACCAGTGCAGGTCGCCGATTTCGACGCCGGTGAGCCGCCGGTAAGTAGCCCGGACATCGTCCTCACGCATCACCCCGGGCAGGCCGGGCAGTGTCGCCAGGCCGGCAAGCTCCTGAAAGACCATGTGCGCAAAGATCATCCACGCGACGTCGAGTTCACGGGGGCCTAGCGTCACCATTTCCCAGTCCAGCACCGCCACCGGATGGAAGTCGCGGTACAACACGTTGCCCACCCGGGCGTCGCCCCAGAGCAGCACCGGTTCGCTGGCCGCCGCTTCCTGCGGCCAGTTGTCCTGTAGCCATTGGAATGTGCGCTCCAACAGCGGTGATCGACCGATATCGGGCACCGCAAAGTCATACCAGGACCGCACCCAGTTGAAATGCCTGCGCAGCGCAGTGTCGCCGTCCTGCCCTTCAGCTAGAAAGCTAAATGTCTTCTCCGCGTG
>DASXJI010000051.1:0-1524 GCA_036497495.1 Mycobacterium sp. | reverse complement strand
CCCGTGAAGCCCACCCACAGATCGGTGTACACCAACACGCCCATGGCGCCGCCTGCCACCCAGCCCAACTGCAGCAACGACTCTGAGCGTCCGAACGCCGACGCGCGCGACTTCTCGGGCAGATCGTCCTGCAGCGACGCGTCCAGCGATGCCTTCGCGATCGCGGCCGCCCCAGCCGTTATCAAGGTGGCGATCGCGGCGACCATCAACTTGCCCGTAAGCGCGGTGGCCAATGCCACGAACGTGACCGCGATCGTGCAGCGGACAACCAGCAGTGCCGGATGGCCGAGCTTGAGCCGCGCGCTGGTGAAATTACCCGCGAAGTTTCCGATTGCCGCGGCCGCGCCGATGACGCCGAGGATGCGCAGCTGCTCCCAGCCGCCGGCATCGTGAGACTTGGCAACGAACGCGGGGTACAGGAACAGGAAGCCGACCATCACCTTGATCGTGCAGTTGCCCCAGAGTGCAGCAATGATGTTGCGGCCCAACGGTTGCCGTGCTGCTCCTGATGTCGTGTGCAATTCTGGGTGGCGGCTCAATTCTCCGCTGCGGCCGTGGTAGCTCAGCGTGGCGGGGACCTCGCCCGCGGTCACCTCGACCCACTTCGGGATCCGCATCGACAACGCCGCGCCAGCGATCGTGACCGCGACGATGACGTACAAAGCGCCGGGCAGATGGAACAGGTCCAACGCCCACTCGGCGCCTGCGGCGATCGCGCCTCCGACCATCGTTCCGCCCAGTAGCCCGAAGGTCGTCAGCCGCGAGTTCACCCGCACGAGGTCGATCGTCGGTGGCAGCACACGCGGAGTGACAGCGCTGCGCAGCACGCTAAATGACTTGGACAGCACCATCATTCCGAGCGCGCACGGGTACAGCACCCAGGACGGGTAGCTGCCCGTTGCGCCGTCATAGTTGGCGATCAGCACCACGGCCAGCGCGGTCCGCAACACGAACGACGCGGCCAGCGCCACCCGCCGACCGTGCTGCAGCCGATCCAGCGCGGGCCCGATCAGCGGGGCGATGACGGCGAACGGCGCGATGGTGATCAACAGGTACAGCGCGACTTTGCTCTTGCTTTCCCCGCTGGCCGCGGCGAAGAACAGGGTGTTGGCAAGCGCGACGGCCATCGCGGCGTCGACGGCGAAGTTCGCCACCACCGGCCACGTCAGCGCGGTGAGGCCGGACTTGTCGGCGCCGTCTGCGGTGGCGGCCCGGTGCACCAGACCGTACATTTTCGAACCCATTTCGCGGCTACGCTGTGCGGCCACCCTCGTGACGGTGACCTTCTGTCCCGCGCCTGCACCGACGGTCCGCGGAGGCGGCTCGGACGTATAAGGCCGAGCGGGCTCGTCCAAGGGCGGCAGCCAGCGATTGGCGCTTGGCGTGGACCGGCGCGATCGCCGGTAACCTCCGTCGCCACCGGGGTCACTGGGATAGTTCGCCATCCCGGGATGCTCGTCGGACGGCGGGCGCGGCGGGTAGTAGCGAGGGTCACGCCGCGATCCGGTCACACAACGATTCTCC
>DASXJI010000050.1:0-3699 GCA_036497495.1 Mycobacterium sp. | reverse complement strand
CAATTGCCACCGCCACCTGCTCCGTTGGGAGTCAGCGGGTTGGGATACCACGCCATCAGCAAAAAAGCCCTGCTTAAGCAGGGCCCGGTGCCGACCGATCGCGGCCAAAAGCCGCCTGCCGAACGCAGAACGGGCACAGCTGGTGTGCCAGTGACCGGACCGCTGAACCTTGTTGGCCAACGGTGGGAGCGGGACTCCACTTGCTGTCTCTGGCATTGCCGGAGACGGTCGCGCAGGTGAGTCTACCAGTCACGACGCCCAACTCCCCCACGTCGCCGTCCGACCGTCCGCACGACGAGGCGTCCGGGAGTCCTCGAGGCCGACACGAGCAATGTGATGGCGTCCCGAACATAGGCATTCCATAGCTAAACCGAATATCCTCGCCGTCTGTGACACTCACCGCGTCCCGCCTGCGGAGCCAGTCGAGTTCTCGACTCCGCTGGGTACCGGCCGCCGCCGGCTGGACGGTCGGCGTCATCGCCACCTTGTCGCTGATCGCCAGTGTGTCGCCGGTGATTCGGTGGCTGATCAGGGTGCCGCGGGAATTCATCAACGACTACATATTCAACTTCCCCGACACCAGCTTTGCGTGGTCGTTCGTGCTGGCACTGTTGGCCGGCGCACTCACCGCCCGCAAACGCATCGCCTGGTGGCTGTTGGTGTTCAACCTGTTGCTGGCCGCGGGTTTGAACGTGGCCGGTCTGATAGTGGATCACCCCGGTGCGGCGAAGCGCTTTGGCGAGATGCTCGGACTCGGTCTGCACCTGGCCGCGGTGGTGGTGCTGATCTTTGCTTACCGCGAATTCTGGGCGAAGGTCCGCCCGGGTGCGCTGTACAAGGCGGCCGGCGTGCTACTGACCGGGTGGGCGCTCGGAATCGTGGTGTCCTGGGGTCTCGTCGAGACGTTTCCCCGCTCGCTGGCCCCCGAAGACCGTTTGTTCTATGTGGTGAACCGGGTGGTCGGGTTCGCCGTCGTCGAGTCGGCCCAATTCACCGGCCGTCCGCCGGTATTCCTCAACGCGCTGTTCGGGTTGTTCAGTGCGATGGCGTTGATCGTTGCCGCCATCGTGTTGTTCCAGTCGCAGCGGGCAGATAACGCGCTGACCGGCGAGGACGAATCTGCGATTCGTGGGCTGCTCGAGCTGTGGGGCAAGGACGACTCGCTGGGGTACTTCGCCACCCGTCGCGACAAGTCGGTGGTTTTCGCGCCGAGCGGCCGCGCCGCGATCACCTACCGCGTCGAGGTCGGTGTCTGCCTGGCCAGTGGGGATCCGATCGGCGACTCGCGGGCATGGCCGCAAGCCATCGATGCGTGGCTGGCGCTGTGCCAGAGCTACGGCTGGACACCGGGGAACATGGGCGCCAGTTCGGCAGGGGCCAAAGCATTTCGCGAGGCCGGCCTGAACGCGTTGGAACTCGGCGACGAAGCGATCTTGCAGACCGCCGAGTTCAGGCTGTCCGGACGTGAAATGCGCGGAGTACGCCAGGCGGTGACGCGAGCCCGTCGCGCCGGGCTGACCGTGCGTATCCGACGCCACCACGACCTCGAACCCGCCGAGATGGCGCAGGTGACTTCGCGTGCCGATTCATGGCGGGACACCGAAGCCGAGCGCGGCTTCTCGATGGCCCTGGGCCGGCTCGGCGATCCGGCCGACGGCGACTGCCTGTTGGTCGAAGCCATCGGATCCGACGACACGGTGGTCGCAATGCTGTCGCTAGTGCCCTGGGGACGCAACGGCGTCTCGCTTGACCTCATGCGACGGTCGCCGCAGTCCCCCAACGGCACCATCGAACTGATGGTGAGCGAACTCGCTCTGCACGCCGAACGCCTCGGCATCATTCGTATCTCGTTGAACTTCGCCATGTTCCGATCGGCCTTCGAGCAAGGCGCCCAACTCGGCGCCGGCCCGGTGGCCCGGCTGTGGCGCGGGTTTCTGCTGTTCTTCTCGCGCTGGTGGCAGTTGGAGACGCTGTATCGCTCGAACATGAAATACCAGCCCGATTGGGTTCCGCGCTTCGCCTGCTACGAAGACGCCCGGATGGTTCCGCGGGTGGGCGTCGCTTCGTCGATCGCGGAGGGCTTCCTGGTGCTGCCCTTCACCCGCCGCGACGAACAGCACACTGGCCATCACCCGTCGGTCCCACCGACGCTGTTGGCGACCGGGCTGTTGCACCATGATGGTTCAGCGCCGGATGCTTTGGCACTGCAGGAGGCCGACTTCGGCGACGACGACGCGCGAGGCCGGCGACTACCCGAGCAGATGCGCGTCCGGTTGTCCAAGCTGAAAGCATTGCAGGACAGCGGTATTGACGCCTATCCAGTGGGGCATCCACCCAGTCACACGGTCGCTCAGGCACTGGGCATCGAAGATCAGACGACCGTCTCGGTGTCAGGGCGTGTGCTGCGGATCCGGGACTTCGGCGGCGTGCTGTTCGCCGAGCTGCGCGACTGGTCAGCGGAAGTGCAACTGCTGCTGGAGAATTCGGTTCTCGAGCATGGCCGAACCGCGGACTTCACCAGGGCGATCGATCTCGGCGACTTGGTCGAAGTGACCGGCAAGATGGGATACAGCAAGACCGGCACCCAGTCGCTGATCGTGCACAGTTGGCGGCTGATCGGCAAATGCCTACGTCCGCTGCCGAACAAGTGGAAGGGCCTGACCGACCCCGAAGCGCGAGTGCGCAGCCGCTACGTCGACCTCGCCGTCAACGCCGACGCGCGCGAGCTGATCGGAGCTCGCAGCAGAGTGCTGCACTCGATCAGAGATACGTTGAACAACAAGGGATTCATCGAAGTCGAGACCCCGATCCTGCAACAAATTCATGGCGGTGCCGCCGCTCGGCCATTTATCACCCACATCAACAGCTACGACCTCGATCTGTATCTGCGGATTGCGCCTGAGCTATATCTGAAGCGGCTCTGCGTCGGTGGTGTGGAGCGGGTATTCGAGTTGGGCCGGGCGTTCCGCAACGAGGGTGTCGACTTCAGTCACAATCCGGAGTTCACGCTGCTGGAGGCGTATCAGGCGCACGCCGACTACAAAGACTGGATCGACGGCAGCCGGGAACTCATCCAGAACGCCGCGCAGGCCGCCAACGGCGCTCACGTCGTGATGCGGCCTGCCGGTGACGGACTGGAGGAAATCGACATCTCCGGTGTCTGGCCGGTCAAGACCGTGCACGATGCGATATCCGAGGCGCTCGGTGACCATATCGATGCGAGCACCAGCCTGACCAGGCTGCGCCGACTGTCCGACGCCGCGCAGATCCCCTACCTGGCCAGGTGGGACGCCGGTGCGGTGGTGCTGGAGCTCTACGAGCATCTGGTCGAAGCCCGGACCGAGAAACCGACCTTCTACATCGATTTCCCGCAGTCCGTTTCGCCGCTGACCCGCCCGCATCGCAGTAAACCCGGCATCGCCGAGCGTTGGGACTTGGTGGCGTGGGGTGTCGAATTAGGCACGGCCTATAGCGAACTCACCGACCCTGTCGAGCAGCGACGGCGCCTCGAGGAACAGTCCTTCCTGGCCGCCGGCGGGGATCCCGAAGCAATGGAGCTCGACGAAGACTTTTTGCAGGCAATGGAATACGCGATGCCGCCCACCGGCGGGCTAGGGATGGGCGTCGACCGCGTGGTCATGCTCGTCACGGGCCGGAGTATCCGCGAGACACTGCCCTTCCCGCTGGCGAAGCCGCGCT
>DASXJI010000049.1:0-9933 GCA_036497495.1 Mycobacterium sp. | reverse complement strand
GCCGAGCCGGTGTTCGCCGAGCACTTCGACCAGTGCGCCGCAGGCTTCAACGACGAGCTGGGTGTCGACCTGCGCGCGGAGATCTTCGAGGGCACCGCGCGCAATCTGGAGCGCACCGACCGCACCCAGCCCGCGTTGTTCACCGTCGAGTACGCGCTGGCCAAGCTGATCGAGAGCTACGGCGTGCGGCCGACGGCGATGGCCGGGCACAGCATCGGCGAATACGTCGCGGGCACCGTCGCCGGGGTCTTCGACGTCGAGACGGCCATCAAGGTGGTGTCGATGCGGGCGCGGCTGATGCATGCCGCACCGCGCGGCGTGATGGTCGCGGTGGCGCTGAGCCCCGAGGCAGTGGCCGAATACCTCAATGGTGAGGTCGACATCGCAGCCATCAACGAGCCGGGCGGCTGCGTCGTCGCCGGCTCCGAGGAAGGCATTCGTCAATTCAGCGAACGCCTCACCGAAAAGGACATTGTGGCGCGCCGCGTCCGCACGTCGCACGCGTTCCACTCGCGGCTGATGGACTCGATGATCCCGGAATACACCGGCTTCCTGTCCCGTCAGACCCTGCGCGAACCGCAGATTCCGTTGCTGTCCAACGTCACCGGGACGTGGTTGGCCACCAGCGAGGCGACCAATCCGGCAACCTGGGCGCGACAGGTGCGCTCGACGGTCCGATTCTCCGACGAAATCGACGTGCTGCTCGGTGATCCGCGCCGCGTCCTGGTCGAAGTCGGCCCGGGGGGCACGCTGACCGCGTCGGCGACGCGGCACCCGAAGTGGTCGACCGGGCACCATGCCGTCCGGCTGATGCGCCACCACGCCCAGAACCGTGACGACCGCGACGCGTTTCTGTTGGCGCTGGGGCAACTCTGGGCGGCCGGGGTCGACATCGACTGGGCGCCGCTGCGCGGTGGGCAGTCCGGGCGCCTTCTCACGCTGCCTGGTTATCCCTTTGAGCGGCAACGGCATTGGATCGAGCACCGTCAGACGACATGGACGGGCGATCCCGCGGCGACCAACGGGGCGGCCGCCGCATCGAGCGGCGGTGCTGAGGCTGCGCATGCCACTACGTCCGGCAAGTCGCCGATGGAAGCGATGCTGCAGCGCATCTGGGGCCAATGCCTGGGCCTGCCCAATGTCGAGCGCAACGCGAACTTCTTTGAACTGGGCGGTGATTCGCTGGTCGCGATCAGCGTCGCGATGACCGCCTCCAACGAAGGCCTGGACCTCACCCCGCAGGATCTCTACGAGAACCAAACGGTTGCCGCGTTGGCCAAGGCGCTGACGGCCCGCTATGCGGCCGGCGGCCTGGGCCGGCAGTCGCCGGGTGAGGTCACGCATCCGCCGGTGCCGCCGAACATCTCGTACTTCCTCGAGCACGGTGTGCGTGAGCGTGAGCAGTGGCGCGTTCCGCTGATCCTGCAACTGCGTCCCGACGTACAGGTCGAGGACGTCTGCGCGGTGCTGACCGCGTTGCGCAACCACCACGAGGCGTTGCGTCTGCGACTCGTCGAACGCGCGGGCACGTGGGAACAGGTGATCAGCGAGCCCGGTGACTTCGCCGACTTGGCCACCCGCTTGTTGCCAGAAGACATCAAACCAGGCACGCCGCAGGAACGCGATGCGCTGCTGTCGACATTGATAGACGTAGTGCGCCAACAGGATCCGTCTAACCCGCTGATCGCGACCTACGTCCGTGGGGTGCCGGGCGGCTCGTGCTACCTCGCGATCAGCGTGCGGGCGATCGTGGCCGACAACGTGTCGCGTGACATCCTGTTGACCGATATCTTCACCGCGTTCGGGCAACGACTTGCCGGCGAAGTGATTGCGTTGCAACCGGTCACGACGCCGTGGACCGAGTGGTCGCAGCGCTGCGCGGCATTGGCCGTCCACCCGGCGGTCGTGGAGAGCCGCGACTACTGGTTGAAGACGGCAACGGCGTCGACGCTGAAGGTGGCAAGCGAGCAGACCGCCGAGGCGCCGGGCCTGCCGGATTTGGCCCGGAGCGCGTCGTCGCTGACCGTCGCGGAGACAACCGAGATCGATGATGCCCGCCGGCGGCTGCGGGTGCCGATCGACGAAATGCTCTTGGCCGCATTGGGTCGGACGCTCGCACACCAGATCGGTGACGGGACCGTCGCCATCGACCTCAGCGGCGAGGGTCGGTCGGTGCTCAAGCCCGACGTCGACCTGCGCCGCACCGTCGGCTGGTTCAATACCATCTATCCGATCGCGCTCACCTGCGCCAAGGACGGCGACGCCAGGCAGCTGCTCGACGACGTGCACAACACGCTGACTGCGGTCCCGCACTACGGAATCGGCTATGGGCTGCTGCGCTACCTGTATGCGCCGACAGCACGGCAGCTTGGCGCTGCCGGTCGTGCTGACATCTTCTTCTCCTACATCGGCACGATCCCCGATCTGCCGCCGCTGGACGAGGACGTCGCGGTCCGATTCGACTCCGACACCGCATTGCCGGTGCGCGAAGCGATTCCGGGCCTGGGCCACGGAATAGAGTTGCGGGTCTTCCGTACCGCCGGTGTGCTGCACCTGGACTGGTGGTACGACAACCGGCGGGTCGACGGGGCCACTGTGCAATCACTTGCCGGCGGGTTCTCCCGGACATTGTTGGAGCTGATCCGGGAAGCGCTCGCGCAAGACGAGATGGACTCCGGCAGTGACGAAATGGAACTCGTTGACCTGTCGTAGATCTCGACAAGGCTAGAAAGGCAACCGTGTTTCCGTCGTCGGTCATTCGCAAGCTGGCGCTCAGCGAGGAAATGCTCGCTGAGACACACAACTTCGTGGGTCTCTCCGCGCACCTCGAAGGTCCGATTGATGTCGATGCGCTGACGGACGCCTTTGATCTGCTGCTCGAGGCACATCCGGTGCTGACCGCGCGCCTCGAACGCGGTGCAGACGGCCGCCACGAGCTGGTCGCCGACGATCTCATGCACTTAGGACTCGAGGTCATCGAGGTCGACGCGTCGCAGACCGACAACCCGCCGCCGCATTTCGATCAGGGCGAATCGCTGGTGCATCTGCGCCTGTTCATCCGCGACGGGCAGGCGCATCCGACGCTCTACGTCCACCATGCGCTGGCCGACGGTCACCACATGTACGGCCTGATCGAGGAATTGCTGTCCTTCTACACCGATCTGGTCACCAACGGGAAGACCGGTCCGGTGACCGCGCAGCCCGCACCGCAGTCAATCGAGACCGTGCTCGCCGACCGGGGCATCCAGAAAGGGCCGCGTTCGGGTATCGAGCGGTTCATGCCGGCGCTGTTCGCCTACGACCTGCCGCCCTCCCGGCGCGGCGACACCGGCGTGAAACCCGCTTCGCCCGTGCGTGTTCCGATGGTGTCGTGCCGGCTCAGCGAAAGCCAGACGCACGCCATCGTTGAGCTCTGCCGCGCCGAAAAGCTGGGTCTGCACTCGATGCTGTCGGCGGCGATCCTGATCGCGGAGTGGCAGGTACGGGGCAGGGTGAACATCCCGGTGCCGTTCATCTACACCGTCGATCTGCGTTACTTCCTGTCACCGCCGGTGTCGGCGACAGGATGCACGAACCCGGTCGGGCTGGGCACCTACCTCGCCGAGATCAACCAGAAGACCACGGTGGTCGAGCTTGCCCGCGACATCGCCGCAACATTCAAAGGGGATCTGGACGAGGGTGTGATCCAGCAGTCCCGCCTGCATTTCAGCCCGCAGTACGTCGGCAATGCGCCGGGTATGCCCGACGTTGTTCTGTTGTCCGACAACGGTTTGGTGCCCCCGGTACGCACGCCCAACGGCGTGGAGGTCACCGCCACCCACGGTGAGTTGTACTTTGCGGTGAGCGCCGGCATCGAGATCTACTTCACCCAGATCTACGCCGAGCAGCTCAACGTCGAGTACCACTCACACGGGCCGGAACCGGAGAAGTCGATCGAGGCCATTCGTACGCTGCTGAGCGAGGTCGCCGAGCAGCACGCGGGCGTCAGCTAACCGGTCCGTAGGCGTAGCGGTGGTACTGGAAGGTTCGGCGCAGCGGCGGCAAGGGCCGGACCAACTGGCGCATCAAGCGGAACACGCCCGACGCGCGACCGAACGTGCTGGCGTCAAAAAACGTCACCCCGTCGACCAGTCGGGCGCCCGACAGACGATCGAGAACATCGGACGGCCGGTTGACGGCCCAATACAGCTTCGAACCAGACTGCCGTTGCAGGCGGTGGGTTTTCTGCGATCGGACCACCAGCCGGCTGTAGTAGTCGATCTGGATCTCGCCGGATCCGAACCGGTCGATGACGTGCTGCAGCAGCGCGATGCCGTCGTCCTCGGTCAGGTACATGCTGATGCCCTCGGCGAGCAACAACGTCGGCCGGTCGGCCGGGATCTCGTCCAGCCACGACGGGTCGGTCGCCGGCGTGGCGACCAGATGGTAATTCGGTCGGCTGGGAAAAACCTTCTTGCGCAACGAGATTACCGCCGGATAGTCGACGTCGTACCACTCCACGCCCGGACCGGGATCCAGCCGGAATACCCGACTGTCCAGACCACAGCCGACATGGATCACGGTGGCGTGGGGATTGGCGGCCAGGAACTCGGCGGCCCACACGTCGAATTGGGCGGTCCGCACCGTCACCAGCGGCGTCCAGCGGTTGGCGACTTTGAGTTCACCCCAGTCGTAGTCGATTCGGGCCACGGCCGCCTTGGCGTACTCGTCGCCCAGGATCGGCCGGTCCCAGTCGGCGTCCAGTGCCTTGCAGTACAGGGTGGTGAGCATCGTCTGCGACGGACCGCTGAGGTCGATGGAAACTTTGTCGGTCACGACGCCAAAGCCTAGTGTGCGACATTTGGAGATGGAGGAGCCATGACAGATACGACCAATGCCGGTGGCGGCGCGCGGCCGCCGCGGGTCTTGCAGCTGTATTACTCGTACACCGGGCAGGCGCACAAGGTTCTCGACGCTGCGGGGGAGGTTTTCCGTAGCCGAGGGTGCGACGTGAGCGAAGCCGAGATCAAATTCACCGACCCGAAGTACTCCGAGAGGTTCTCCCGCTTCCCGATGCGCCGGGTGTGGCCCGACATGCTCAGCGTGCTGCAAGCCCAGAAACGCAACGAGACCGGTCAGATTCAAACTCCGGATACGGTGCGCGACGCCGACTACGACCTGATCCTGATCGGATCACCCACCTGGTGGGACAACGTCAGCATGCCGCTACGTTCGTTCCTGAAGTCGGACGAGGCGGGTAAGTTGTTGTCCGGCAAGCCGTTTGCGGTGTTCGTCGTTTGCCGCACGTTCTGGCAGGCCAACCTCGAAGGGGTGCGTGAACTCGCCGAGGAGCAGGGCGGCCGGTATGTCGACGAAATCCACTTCACCTACCCCGGGGACAACCTGCGCTCCATGCTGGCGCTGACCAGCTATCTGGGCACAGGCGAGTATCGCAAGAGGTCTCTGGGTCTTCGGCTGCCGCCGACCAACGTGCAGCCCCAACAGCTGGAGCAGACGCGGATTTTCGCGGGCCGCTTGGCGGACCGTTTGTTGGCCAAGAGTTCGGCGGTGCCCGGCCAGGAACCGGTTTAGGACTGTCATGCCTCGCTCGTTCGATGTCTCGGTCGACTCGCCCGCCAGTGTCGACCAGGTTCATGCCGCCTTCAGCGCCGAGGAGTATTGGCTGGCCCGGCTCGGGAACATGAGTGGCGGCACCACGCTGGAATCACTGGCCGTCGACGACGACCAGACTGTGCGGGTGACCACCACCCAGGATCTCGGCCGCGACCTGCTGCCCGGGATCGTCTCGAAGTTCTATCGGCGCGACATCAAGGTCCGGCACACCGAGACGTGGACGCCGTCGGGCGATCAACTCCGTGGCGAGATCACCGTCGCCGTGACGGGAGCACCCGGGTCCGGCTCGGCGGCCGCGTCGGTCGTGCCCACCTCCAACGGCTCGCTGCTGACGCTGAACGGCACGGTGGAATTCAAAGTTCCGCTGGTCGGCGGGACGGTCGAGAGCTTCATCGCCCGCGAATTCGCCCACGGGATACCGGATGTCCAGGACTTCACCGCCCGCTGGGTCACCGAGCACGCCTGAACGTATGACTGACACGCCGAACGCCGAATCTCCCTATGCCGATGCCTTTCTGGTGGCGCCGGCCACGTCCGACGCGCTCGCCGGCCTGAACATGCCGCTGCAGGACGCGATGCTGACCCAACGGGCGGTGCGCCGCGTACACCCCGACCCGGTCGACGACGCGGTAGTGCTGAAGTGCATCGAGTTGGCGCTACGGGCCCCGACCGGCGCCAACGGGCAGAACTGGGAGTTCATCGTCGTCAAGGACCGGCGACTGATCAAGAAACTGGCCGGGCGATACCGCAAAGGCTGGAAATTCTCCTACGGTGGGCTGCTGAGCAGTGCCGGTGACGACGACGAGTCGTTGGCCAAGGTCATCCGTGCGGCGCAATGGCAGGTCGACCACTTCACCGAGATCCCGGTCCTGGTGGTGGCCTGCCTGCGGCTCACCATCCGCGAGGGCCGTGCGCCGTATTCACTGATGCCGCACGCCGCCGTATCCGGATACTGGGGGTCGATCTACCCGAGCGTGCAGAATCTGCTGCTGGCCGCGCGCGCCATGGGCCTGGGCGCTTCGTTGATCACCTTGCCGCTGTGGGGAGTAGGGCGAGCCCGGAAAATCCTCGGCCTCCCACGCTCGGTCACCCCATGCTGCGTGGTGGCCCTGGGCTGGCCGCGGGGACGGTACGGGCCGACCACCCGAATACCGGTTGAGCAGGTGGCGCATCTCGACGCCTACGGGAACCGCGCCTGGCTCGACGCCGACACGCCTACGCCCGGCTGATCTGTCCAATACGTTTGACAGATCAGCACTTATTACACCCAGCGTTTGCTCTCTCAGTGTAAGTTCAGGGCGCACTGAGCGAATCCAATACGAGGAGCGTCATGCGGGCTGCTACGCCACCGCGCGTCATGGCAGCGGCGGCACTCGTGGCAGCCAGTGTGTTAGCTGTCACGCCGATCTCTTCCCGGGTAACCGAGCTGCCCGTTGTCGGCATGGAGACACGGCTCGTCGACTCCTCCATCTTCAACATTCCGTTCAACCTGCTCCAAGACATCGTGAACATTCCGTACAACGAGGTCCAAGGCCTGGACACATTGGCGAATTCGTTCTTTTTCACCGGGAACTGGTTCGTCGTCAGCGCGACGAACCTTTGGGGTGTGGACCCCGGCGACCCCTCGCATTTCATGTCAGTTACTGACTTACTGCTTCCGTTCCCCGAACTGTCTGGACTTGGCGCCCCGGCAACCGACTTTGACGCCGGCCTCGGCCAGCAGCTGTGGGGGCTCGCGGCAGCCGAACTCCCGGTGAACGCAGCATGCGACGCCGCATCCTGCATACCCGCGGTCCCAACGAGCCCCATCACCGGCATCACGCAGATCGATTCGTTGATCTGGCTCGAGCAGGAACTCACCGGCGGGCAGCAGTTCCCGCTGATCAACAACTGGTTTCAGGTGCCGATTTCAGATCTGCAGAACGGGTACACGTTTGATCCCAGCGCCCCCGGCAGCGTTGACCCCAGCGGCCCCGTGGTTCCTGGATTCGGCCTCGACGGTACGGGCGTCGACAACGCAATGCCGTGGTCTGGCGAGACATTTACGCTGCAGCCATGGGTGCCCGTCGAGAATTTCATCAACAGTTTGATGGCTACGCCCGACCCCAACGGCTTCGAATTCCCTACCTTCACGGAGTTCGCCCAAGCTCTTCAAGCGGTATACGCGGGAGCGATCGTCGACTTCGACGCGATTACCCCGGGGAGCCCGTTCTGCGCGGGCGATTGCAGCATCTTGCCTGACTCGCTGAACTATCCAGCGCTGGTGCAAGACATCTCAAACATCATGCCGGGCAATCCGATTATCGACCAGTGGTTGGCCGATTATGCGAACGGCGCCGGCGTCGCCGGGGTCGACTACAACGGCCCGACCGAAGAGCAGATCCTGAACTCCATAGCCATCCTGCAACAAGGGTTCTGGGACTTCGGCAACCCGAGCCCGCCGGCCGGGACCGGCCCTGATTTCAGCCAACTGACGGCTTTCTTCTACCAGCTGTGGACGGATCTCGGCCTGGAGCCCGGCCAGGGGGTCGCCGCCAGCGCGATCGACCCCAGCGCGGTGCTGGCGGGCGGCTGGGATCCCTCCCAACTGTCTTCAGATCTGAGCGCGCTGGCGGCGAGTCTCGAGCCCGCCACGCTGTCGGCGGACCTGAGCACATTGCTGGAGAGTTTCGCCACAACCCTGTCGGCAGACCTCGCGACCACACTGCCGTCAAGCCTGCTGGGCTTGTTCTAGACGCCGCACCGGCTGCGTTGTATTACTGAGTTGGCCCAACGCGTTGCGCCGCTGGAATGAGCGGGGCGCTCGACGTCGGGGCGAAGCCCAGGGCTAGCCGCTGAGGCGGCACGGGCCGGCTGCTCGAATACCGGTTGACCAGGTGGCGCATCTCGACGTCTACGGCAACCGCGAATGGCTAAAGGGCTAATCGCCGGCGCAATTAATTGGCGACGTCGCTACCTATGAGTTTGGCCAGATAGATATGAGATTCAGAAGAGACTGCCCCCTCGATAGCGACAGCTGAGGCCCTCTGAGTTTAGCTTCAGGTGCCATTCAGCTAATTCAACCGAAGGGGAGCGCGCCATGCAGGTTGCTGCGCGTCCGTATGTCATGGCCGGTGCAATCTTGGCTGCCGCGAGTCTTGTCGCCGTCACTCCAATAACGCAGCGGGCCATTCATCTACCGACGCTCAGCATCGAGACCCAGCTGGTTGACGAGTCCCTGCTCAACATTCCGATGAACCTGCTTACCGACATCGCGAACATTCCCTACAACGAGGTGCAAGCCTTCAACTCGCTGGCCGGCTCGCTGTTCTTCGGCGGGAACTGGTGGGTGCCGAGCGCCACGAATCTCTGGGGCATCGACACCGGCGACCCCACCCACGTCGCGCTGGTCACGAATGTCTTCGCGCCGTTCCCGGACTTCAGCCAAGGGCTCGGCGGACTGCAGTACCAGCTCGACGGCCTGCTCGCCGCCGAGCTGCCGGTGAGCGACTCCTGTGACGCCGAGGCGTGCTTCCCCATGACGCCGCCGGAAGTCATCACCGGCAGCACGTCAATCGACCGGACCATCGGTTTTCTCAATGCCCTCACCGGCCAAGGCAGCGGGGAAAACTTCGGGCTGTTCCAGCACTGGTTCAAGGTGCCGATTGAGGACCTGATCAACGGGCACACCTTCGACGACGCGACCAGCCCCAGCGGTCCGGCCTACGCCGATCCCGCATTCGGCTTCCTCAATGGTGACGACAATCCCTTCGTGGGCGGCACGGTCGGAGACAACGATGCGATGCCGTGGAATGGACACACCTTCTACCTGAACTTCTTTCAGCCGTTCCAGAATTACTGGGAACATCTGCTGCAGGATCCAACGACTGACGGCGACATCTCGGGGACCGGCATTCAGATTCCGACCCTGGACGAGTTCGGTCGGTCGCTGCAGTCCGTCACCGCATCGCTGATCGCGGCGTTCAACCCCTACGCGGCAGGCAGCCCGGCATGCCCGGCGATGTGCGAGATTTCCGAGAGCCTGACCACCCGCGCGCTGATGGACATGTTGGACCCGAACGATTCCAACCCGATGATCCAGGCATGGCTGGCCGGGTTCGACACTGGTGCGGGGTTCCCGAACAACAACGCGACTCCCGATCAGGTCGCGGCATCCATCGCGCTTTTGCAGACCGGAATTTTCAACCTGACTCCCGAGCAGCTTGATGGCGCCCTCGCACAACTAGAGGAAATCAACCCGGCGTTGCCGGCGCTGGCCGTCAATGCCGGGTTCCTGACCGACCCGGGTTACCTGGCCTTCATCAACGAACCCGGTTCCGC
>DASXJI010000048.1:0-1974 GCA_036497495.1 Mycobacterium sp. | reverse complement strand
CCCGCGACGTGATCGAATACGAGCGCCGGACCGGTGACGGCGTCGATCGTGCGCTGACCCGCAAATTGGGAGAGCGAGGCTGGATCGCTTCGGGGTGGCCGGTCGACGAGGGCGGCGCCGGACTGGATCCGTTCGAGGCGGCCGCACTGTGGAACGCATTGCGCAAAGGGGGAGTGCCGACCGCCGGCCCCGGTACAACCATGCTGCCGGCAAACGCGATCCGTGCCACCGGCTCGGCGGAGCTCAAGAACAGAGTTCTGCCAGGTGTGGCGGCCGGTGAGGTCCTGATCTGTCTGGGCTACACCGAGCCCGCAGGCGGTTCGGACGTGTTCGCCTGCGCGACCCGGTCGCAGCGCGACGGCGACGAATGGATCGTCAACGGGCAGAAGATCTTCACAACTTTTGCTCATCTTGCCGACTATTGCTTCCTGCTCACCCGCTCCCAGCCCGGATCGGTGGGACCGCGCGGCCTGACGATGCTGCTGGTGCCGCTGGATTCGCCCGGTATTGAAATCCGGCCGGTGCACACCATGGGTCACGAGCGCACCAACATCGTGTTCTACAACGATGTGCGGGTCGCCGATGCGAACCGAGTCGGCGAGGCCGACGAAGGCTTCGCGGTGATGCGGGCGGCGCTCGAGGCCGAACAGAATGTTGCCCCCGGTTCGCGCACGGGCTGGGTCGCCGACGCTGCGCTGGAATTCGCCCGCACGTATCACGGCCCGGACGGTGCTGAGCTGATTAACGACGTCCTGGTCCGCGAACGCCTGGCGCGTATGGCGATGGAAGCCGAGGTGGCCGACCTGTTGGATATGCGGGTGGCCTTCCTCGACGCCGAGGGCGACAAGCCGGGCCCGGTATCGGCGTTGTTCGGGCCGGAGAGCTACGTGCGCGCCTCGGCTGCGGCGATCGACATCGCGGGGGCCGCGGGCATGATCGACTGGACGGATCCGAAGTGCGCAGTGGACGGTGCCCTGGACGCGCACTATCGCAGCGCGGTCGCGTCGACGATCTACGGCGGGTCCAGCGAGGTGCTGCGCAGCCTCATCGTGGAGAACCGGCTAGGGTTCCCACGCAGCCGTCCACGGCGCTGAGGGCGGCCCTGGCCGAGGTCAGACACCGAGAAGGCAACGCGCTCAGAGGAAGTCGCTGCCACCGTCGACATTGAGGTGCGCGCCGGTCATGTAGGTGTTGACTGGTGAGGCGCAGAACGCGATGACAGCGGCAACCTCGTGAGGCAGCCCGAGCCGACCCAGGTCCACCGACATGCCGTGACCGCGCCCCAGCAGTTTAAAGGCACCGACGGGGTCATTCGTCGCGATCCCGGCGGAGGCGAGCGCCGGGCGCGCCCAATCGGTGAGAATCGGACCCGGGGCGACGGCGTTGACCAAGATGGCATCGCTGGCGAGGCTGTGGGCGAGGTTCTTTGTCAGGCTGAGTAGCGCGCTCTTGGCTGCGGTGTAGCTGACCAATCCCGCCGACTGGTGCTGGACCGACATCGCCGTCACATTCACCACTCGGGCCCACTTTGCGGCTCGCAGCAGCGGCAAGGCCGCGCGCACACATCGAACCGCGGACAACACCCCCTGGTCGAATGCCGCCGTCCATTGCGCGTCATCCAGGTCCTCGAAGCGACCGGCCCCCGTCGGCCCGGCGGCATTGACCAGCACGTTGAGTCCGCTCCAGTGCGCGCCAACCGTGGCAAAGACGGTTTCGACGTCCGAGGCCGAACTCAGGTCCGCGGACAACGTCAGCACCTCTGGACTGCCGGCGTCCGCCAAGGTCGTGGCGGTCTCCTTCAGCCGGGCATCGTCTCTGCCGATGACGCCGATCCGCGCGCCCTGTTCGGCCAGGCACACTGCGGTCGCCAGTCCGATGCCACGGGTGCCCCCGGCAATGACCGCGGTTGCATCGGCGAATCCAAGATCCATGATCGCCGCCCGCCTACTTCGGCGCGAAACGTTGGCCGGCGTC
>DASXJI010000047.1:0-5334 GCA_036497495.1 Mycobacterium sp. | reverse complement strand
CTGCCCATGGTCTCCGTGGCCGCCATCGAGGGGCTCGCGCTGGGCGGCGGTCTCGAGTTGGCGATGGCGTGCACACTGCGTGTCGCCGCCGCGGGTGCGGGGCTCGGTCTTCCCGAGGTCAAACTCGGCCTGATCCCCGGCGGTGGAGGTACCCAGCGCCTGCCCCGTCTCGTCGGGCGCGGTCGCGCATTGGACCTCATGCTCACCGGGCGTCAGGTTGGGGCCGACGAGGCATTCTGGATCGGGCTGGTTGACAGCTTCGCAGAGCCGGGCGACACCGCACGTGCCGCCGCGTGGCAACTGGCCCATGAGTTGGCCGCGCCGTCGACACCCGCTCAACTGGCCGTCGTGCGCACCGTCGATGCCGCCTACGATCGACCGATCGATGAAGGACTGCGCTACGAGGTCGAACAGATCCAGGAGCTGTTCGAGCAAGGCGAGGCGGTCGAGGGGCTCAAGGCGTTCATCGACAAGCGTGCTCCCGAATTCATCTAATCAGTCGGCGGTCAACCGCAAAACCGAACGAACGGACTACGTTGATGATTGATCTCGAACGACGTTATGAGACATTGCTTCTCGAGTCGCCCGCCGATGGCGTGGTCCAAGTGACGCTGAACCGGCCCGACCGGTACAACGCGATGACAGTCACCATGTTCGACGAGTTGGAATCGCTTGCGCGCGCTGTCGGAGACGACCGCGACGTTCGGGTGGTGATCCTGACCGGTGCGGGCAGGGCGTTCTGCGCGGGTTACGACCTCGATGAAGCAGCTCGGCTGCCGACTCTTGGGGCGCTGGGCATGCTGGACCTCCAGGAGCGCGCCGCCCGTGCGCTCGGCGCCGTGCGCGCGGTCCCGGTACCGGTGATCGCCGCGGTCAACGGGGCCGCCGCCGGCGGCGGCATGTCGCTCTCGCTGATGGCCGACATCCGGCTGGGATCGCCCGCCGCGAAATTCAACGCCGCGTTCGTCCGGATCGGGCTTTCCGCAGGCGACCTGGGCGCGTCCTGGTTGCTGCCGCGCCTGGTCGGCCCGTCGGCGGCCGCCGAGATCGGATTCACCGGGCGGATGGTCGATGCCGAGGAAGCAGAACAGCTTGGTCTGCTCAACCGGTTGACCGGTCCGGAAGACCTGCTCGACCAAACGCTGGCGATGGCGAACCAGATCTGCGCCAACTCCCCCGGCGGCATCCGATTGTCTAAACGGGCCTTGCAGGCCAACATGGAAGTCACCTCCTTCGCGGCTGCCCTCGAACTCGAGAACCGCGGGCAGGCACTTCTGACGCGCTGTGACGACATGACTGAGGCGCTGGACGCCTTCAAAACCAAGCGCGTACCGAACTTTTCTGGGAGGTGATGATGAGCACGGTTACCACGCACTGGAATCGGGTGTCGCGGCGCCCGCTGGCCGACGTCCTCGACGAGCTGCGCACGGCACGCACTCTGGCCTTCGATGAACATCCTCATGGCATCGTGGTGATGTCGGTGAACCGCCCCGATCGCGGGAACTCGCAAACCGTCGAGATGTTCGGTGAAATTGCTTGGGCCACAGCCACATTACGCAACGCACCGCTGCGTGCATTGATTATCACCGGGGCGGGCGGCAAGACCTTCTGCACCGGCTTCGACCTGGCTGAGGTCGATGTGCTAACCCGAATGTCGGTGTCGGAGTTCACCGATCTCGTCGAGACCGCCGCGGCCGGTTCCACCGGGATGCGTGCGCTGCCCTATCCGGTGATTGCGGCGGTCAGCGGTCCCGCGGCCGGTGGAGGCCTGTCGCTGGCGCTGGCTGCAGACATCCGGATCGCCGACCAGACCGCGAGTTTCAGCGCCGGCTTCGTGCGAATTGGGCTGTCAATCGGCGAACTCGGCACGTCGTGGAACCTGGTCCGGCTGATCGGCCCCGGCCGAGCAGCGGAGCTGGCGTTCACCGGACGCACGGTGCGGGCGGCCGAAGCGCGACGCATCGGGCTGGCCGACCGGCTCATCGAAACCGGCACAGCGCTTGACGCGGCCATCGAGATGGCCGAAACCATCGCGGCCAATTCCGAAGACAGCGTCCGATCCACTAAGAACGCGGTGGTCCGCAACCTGGAGATCAACTCTTTCGGTTCGGCGCTGGAGTTGGAGAACCGCGGCCAGGCGCTGGCCGTCCAGGTACCGGCCACCCGTCAGGCCCTAACCGAACTGCTGGCGGGGCCCCAGTGACCACCGCCAGGGAGCAGGATCCCGGGCTCCGCCCCACCGATGACCTCCGGCACCGACCGGTCGCCGGGGAGCGAACCCGCGACAGCCTGTTCTGGCAGCTGACCATGCCGGAGCATCAACTGGGCGTGCAGGTCTACCTCTATCTCACCGGCACCGGGAAGGCTGGATACAACGTCTGCGTGTGGGGGGCTGACGCACAGCCAGTTGCATTGCACCAGCACGGCGGACAGGTACCCGACCACGCCGACCTCGACGAGTTCTCGTTCGACGGGCTGACACTGAGCCAGCCGAAGCTGCGGGAGTCGTGCCTGATGACCTACGACCGCGATGATGTTCGAATCGAGTTCGCCTTCAGTGGCATTCACGAAGCGTTCAGCTACCGCTGCAATCCCGACGGATTGCCGTCGTGGTTCGCAGTGAACCGGATCGAACAGACGGGCCGAGTGCGCGGCGGCATCGAAGTCGGCGGCCGGCACATCGAGTGGGATCGGATGGGGCATCGCGACCATTCGTGGGGAGTGCGCGACTGGGGTGTGCCACAGCATTGGAAGTGGTTCGTCGCCTACACCGAATCGGGCCGGGTGGTGAATGGATGGATCTGGATCGCCAAGGGCGAGTGGGGCTTCGCGGGCTACGTCGTCCGCGATGGGGTGACCTTTCCGATTCGCCACATCGACCACCACGCCGATTACGGCGATCAGATGCGCCAGCGTCGACTTCGGGCGACCCTGACGGACGTCACCGGCACGCAAACCGAGCTGGAGCTCGATGTCTTCGGGGTGATCGAATTGCCAACGCACGACAGATTGCAAACGGTGATCCGCGAGGGCGCCTGCCGGGCCGTCATCGACGGCCAACAGGGTGCCGGGCAGTTCGAAACACATTGGCAGGGTGGCTATCTGGACTACCTGTCGCGACAGGGCAGCTGATGTGGTTCTGGTCTGATGACCAGCTCGAGCGGCTGGGCGCATTCCTGGCCGAGCATCGGCTGTGCGGCCCGACGGTGACCGCCGATGCGATCGGTGACGGCCACTCCAACCTGACCTTCCTGGTATCGGACGGCCACTCACATGTGGTGGTGCGCCGACCACCGCCGCCGCCGCTGCCTCCCGGTGCCCATGACGTGCTGCGGGAGGCGAGGCTGCTGGCCGCACTCGCCTCGACTGATGTCCCCACTCCCCGGGTGTTGGCCACCGCGGCCGCAGGCGAGCTGTTGGACGTTCCGGTCTTCGTGATGGACTTCGTCGATGGGACCGTCGTCACCGAATCAACGCCCGCGCCCCGCGACGATGTAGAGCTGCGTCGGCGCATCGGTGAATCCCTGGTCGACACTCTCGCCGCGTTACACACCGTGCCCTGGCGCGAGGTGGGATTGGCCGACTTCGGCAGGCCCGACGGGTTCAACGCCCGGCAGTTGCGGCGGATGCGGTCGCTGGTCGCAGTTGACGGATCGGTGCCAAAGTCATTCGCTCCGCTGGACGACTGGCTGCAGGCGCACCTGCCGCCGGAATCCGCAACGTCGATCGTTCACAACGACTTTCGCATCGGCAACATGATCGTCGACATCGATGCCGGATGCGTAGCCGCGGTGCTGGACTGGGAGCTCGCCACCATCGGCGACCCGCTCGCCGACCTGGGGTACCTGCTGACGTCGTACCCGGTGGCAGGTGAGCCGCTGGTTCCGACCTCTGCGATGGGAACCGCGGTGCTGGAACCGGGCTATCCGAGCCGGTCCGAGCTGCTCGACCGCTACGCCAACCGCACCGGTAGCGATGTGTCCGGGGTGAATTGGTATGCCACGCTGGCGATGTACAAGCTCGCAGCGCTTTATGAGTACAGCCGCAGGCGGTTCGAGGACGGGGTGGGCGACCCCTACTACGCCAAGCCTGAGTTAGTGACTTCGTTCCTGGCTGCCGGAGAACGGTTGGTACTTGTCTGAATGGCGCCGAGATCGACGTTTTGCAGGAATATTCTCGAACTTTCGCGCCCAAACTCACGTTTGGGCGTCGTCACACCGACCGCGTTTCCTTGGCGGCGGCCGAGGCGGCCTTGCTGCGCTCGCGGGCTTCTGCCCAATCCGCGTCGCTCATCGCGGCGAGGCCGGCGAAGGTATTTGGCCCGGCCAGCCGCTGGCCACCATCCATGGCGATGGTCTCACCGGTCAAGTAGTCGCAAGCGTCGGAGAACGCGAAAATGGTCAGATTCGCCAGCTCGTCGACAGTCCCGGCACGTCCGAGCGGAATCTGGTCCTCCTGGGTGGCCCCCACGGAACTCTTGTCGGTCGGATTGAGCATTTCCCATGCGTACTCGGTCGGAATGGGCCCGGGTGCAAGCGCATTCACCCTGATGCCGTACCGCCCCCACTCCACCGCCAGCGACATCGTCATCGCGTGTACCGCAGCCTTGGCCATGGCCGACGGAACCACGAACGCCGACCCGCTCCACACCCATGTGGTGAGGTTTGAGAGCACCGCGCCGGGCATACCCGCAGCGATCCACCGCTTGCCGACGGCGACCGTTGTGTTGAAGGACCCGGTCATCACCGTGGACGTCACCGCTTCGAAGGCCCGCTGGCTGAGGCTGGCGGTCGGGGCAATGAAGTTCGCGGCGGCGTTGTTGAGCAGGCCGGTGAGCGGCCCGTTCCGCTGCCAGATCTCCGCCACGGCAGCGTCGACGGCCGAAGAATCCCGTACGTCGACAGCCTGATAGTACACCGCACCGACCCGGCCGCCGGAAGCCTCTTCGGCAGCCTCGGCAAGCACCGCTTCGCGACGCCCCCACAGGTGCACTTCCGCCCCGTACTTGACCAGCCGGCCGGCCACCCCACGGCCGAGACCGGTTCCGCCGCCAGTGATCAGGATCCGCTTATCCGACAACAGATCAGGTGCGAAGATGTCGCGCTTCGTTGCGCTCATGGCCGTTTCCTCTCGTCGATCTACAGACCGAAACTCTTTCCGATGATCTCGCGCTGAATCCCGTTGGCGCCGCCGTAGATCGGAGGTGCCAACGCCTTGCGCACCTGCATCTCCATGCCGTACTCGACGGTGTAGCCGGCACCACCCATCAGCTGCATTCCCTCCAGCGCCACCGCCTTGGCCACCTCGGTGCACTTGAGCTTGGCCATCGAGCCC
>DASXJI010000046.1:0-2196 GCA_036497495.1 Mycobacterium sp. | reverse complement strand
CTCGAGGACCTTGACGCGCAGGTGGCGAAGTTCGAGTCGGAGATCGACGCGGTCCGGCAGCGTGAGGAACGTGACCGGTCGATGCTTGCGGCGGGGAGGGTCGACGCCAAACAACTCACCGAGTTGCAGCACGAGCTGGGGACTTTGGAACGGCGGCGGTCCAGCCTGGAGGACTCACTGCTTGAGGTGATGGAGCGCCGAGAGGAGCTGCAGAGTCAGCAGGCCAGTGAGCTCGCGGCGATCGACGAGTTGCGGAATAAGCTCACCGATGCGCAGCGGGTGCGCGACGAGATGCGCACCGAGATCGATCAGCTGCGACACCAATCCATCTCGCGGCGCGACAAACTCGTCGCCGACCTGGACCCCGATTTCGTCGCACTGTACGAACGTCAGCGGTCGCGCGGCGGTCCGGGAGCGGGGCTGCTGCAGGGGCGTCGCTGTGGCGCATGCCGGATCGAGATCGACCGTGGGGAGCTGGCGCGCATCTCCGCGGCGGCCGACGACGAGGTGTTGCGCTGCCCGGAGTGTGGGGCAATCTTGTTGCGGGTAAAGGGGTCCGGCTCGTGAAGGTGATAGTCGAGGCCGACGGCGGGTCGCGCGGCAACCCGGGGCCTGCCGGGTATGGGGCGGTGGTCTGGTCCGCCGATCACGGCACCGTGCTGGCGGAGGACAAGCAGTCGATCGGCCGGGCCACCAACAACGTCGCCGAATATCGCGGGCTGATCGCGGGACTGGAAGAGGCCGTCAAGCTCGGCGCAACCGACGTCGACGTGTTCATGGACTCCAAGCTTGTGGTGGAACAGATGTCGGGCCGCTGGAAGGTCAAACATCCCGATATGGCTCCACTGCACCAACAGGCCACCGCGCTGTCCGCCCGATTCGACCACATCACCTACGGCTGGATCCCGCGCGCCAAGAACAGCCACGCCGACCAGCTGGCCAACGAGGCGATGGATGCCGCCGCCGAAATCGAAACCCCCGCAGAGACACCGAAGGAGTCGACGACGCCATCAACAACTACGTCACCCGCGGGCTGGACCGGTGCCCGTGGCGCCCCAACCCGGTTCCTGTTGTTGCGCCATGGGCAGACCGAGTTGTCGGTACAGCGGCGGTATTCGGGCCGCGGGAATCCGGCGCTGACCGACCTGGGCAGGCGCCAAGCCGAGGCCGCCGCACAGTATCTCGCGCAGAAGGGCGGCATCGCGGCCGTCGTCACCTCGCCGCTGCAGCGCGCATATGACACGGCCACCGCGGCCGCGAAGGCGCTTGGACTCGACGTCAGCGTCGAAGAGGACCTGATCGAGACCGACTTCGGTGCGTGGGAGGGGCTGACGTTCGGCGAAGCCGCCGAACGTGATCCGGAACTGCACCGGCGGTGGCTGCGCGACACCAGCGTCAAGCCGCCGGATGGGGAGAGCTTCGACAGTGTGGCCAACCGGGTCCGGCGGGCGCAGCGCCGGATCATCGCCGAGCACGGCGGGGACACGGTCCTCGTTGTGTCGCACGTGACGCCGATCAAGACGCTGCTTCGGATCGCGTTGGACGCCGGCCAGGGCATCCTCTACCGGTTGCACCTCGACCTTGCTTCGCTTTCCATCGCCGAGTTCTATCCGGACGGCGTGGCGTCGGTGCGGCTGGTGAACCAGACGGCGTACCTATAGGTCAGTCGTGCAGGTGAAGCCGTTCACCGTGCAGCCCGAACAGCGTGATCGCCTCGACGGGCCCGTCGACCACCCCGAACCAATGCGGAGTCCACGTCGTAAACTCCACGGCCTCACCGGGTTTGATGGTGAAGTCCTTGTCGCCCAGAATCAGCCGTAGCTGACCGGAAAGCACATACATCCAGTCCTGGCCCTCGTGCACCGGCAGTTCGGCCGGTGGCGTGCGCCTGCGGGCGTTGATCCGGATCTTGTACGCGTGCAGCCCGCCCGCAGGGCCTTGGCGGGTCAGCGGCCAATAGGTGATGTCGTGATGCGTATGCGAACCGCCCTGGACGCGGGGATCTTCCGCGTCCGGCGCTCGCAGGAGGTCGTCGGTGCTGACCGACAGCGCTGCGGCGAGTCGGGGGAGGTGGTCGAGCGCAAGGCGGCGCTTGCCCGATTCCAGCCTGCTCAATGTGGAGATGTCGATGCTCGACCGGCTGGCGACATCCTCCAGCGTCAGGCCGTGCTGCGTGCGCAGTTCGCGCAGCCGCCT
>DASXJI010000045.1:0-4971 GCA_036497495.1 Mycobacterium sp. | reverse complement strand
CCGATAACCGGCATCGTCGATGCGCTCGGTGAACTGGCCCACTCCGACGACGACGGGAGTGCGCGGATCGACCGCCATTACAGGCCTCCTGGCAAGTGTTAATTCGTCAGGCTAACCGAGACCTGTAACGTGTTCCAATTTCGGACCGCGTACTGAACTCCTACAGGCTCTGCAGGATTTGCCGCGCGAGCGCGGCGGTTTCCGACGGAGTCTTGCCGACCTTGACGCCGGCTGCTTCCAAAGCCTCTTTCTTGGCGGCAGCGGTGCCGGACGAGCCGGACACAATGGCGCCGGCGTGCCCCATCGTCTTGCCTTCCGGCGCAGTGAATCCCGCGACGTAGCCGACGACCGGCTTGGACACGTTGGCCTTGATGTAATCGGCGGCCCGCTCCTCGGCGTCGCCGCCGATCTCGCCGATCATCACGATGACCTTGGTCTCGGGGTCCTTCTCGAAGGCCTCGATCGCGTCGATGTGGGTGGTACCGATCACCGGGTCACCGCCGATGCCGATCGACGTGGAGAAGCCGAAATCGCGCAGTTCGTACATCATTTGGTAGGTCAGCGTGCCGGACTTGGACACCAGGCCGACCGGTCCCGGGCCGCTGATATTCGCCGGCGTGATGCCGACCAGCGCCTGTCCGGGGGTGATGATGCCGGGGCAGTTCGGCCCGATGATGCGGGTCTTGCTGCCCTTCTCGAGGTTGTAGGCCCAGGCATATGCGCTGTCCTGCACCGGGATTCCCTCGGTGATGATTACCAGCAGCGGGATCTCGGCGTCGATCGCCTCGATGATGGCGTCTTTGGAGTACACCGGCGGCACAAAGATGATCGACACATCGGCGCCGGTCTTCTCGATGGCCTCGACGACGCTGCCGAACACCGGCAGCTCAACGGGGTTGCCGTTGACGTCCTTGTGCGCGACGGTGGTGCCGGCCTTGCGGGCGTTCACCCCGCCGACGATCTGGGTACCGGCCGCCAGCATCCGTGCGGTGTGCTTGGTCGCCTCAGCGCCGGTGATGCCCTGCACGACGACCTTGTTATTTGCGGTCAGGAAGATAGCCATAAGTCATTAGGTCCTTTGAATCAGGCGTTCGCCAGCTCGGCGGCTTTGTCGGCGGCTTCGTCCATCGTCGGCACCACGGTCACCAGCGGGTGACTGGCCTCGGCGAGGATGCGCCTGCCTTCGTCGACGTTGTTGCCGTCGAGCCGGACGACCAGCGGCTTGTTGGCGTCGTCACCGAGGATTTCGAGCGCCTTGACGATTCCGTTCGCGACGGCGTCACACGAGGTGATGCCACCGAAGACGTTCACGAAAACGCTCTTGACCTGTGCGTCGCCCAGGATGACGTCGAGGCCGGCGGCCATCACCTCGGCCGAGGCGCCGCCGCCGATGTCGAGGAAGTTGGCCGGCTTGACGCCACCGTGCTTCTCGCCCGCGTAAGCCACCACGTCGAGCGTGGACATGACCAGCCCGGCGCCGTTGCCGATGATGCCGACCTGGCCGTCGAGCTTGACGTAATTCAGGTTGTGCTCCTTGGCCTTCAACTCCAACGGGTCGGTGGCGTCGCGGTCTTCGAACTCGACGTGGCCGGGCTGCCGGAAGTCGGCGTTGCCGTCCAGCGTCACCTTGCCGTCCAGCGCCAGGATCTGGTCGTCGGGCGTCCGCACCAGCGGGTTGACCTCGACCAAGGTGGCGTCCTCGCCGACGAAGACCTCCCACAGCTTGGCGATGGTGATCGCCGCGGCGTCGAGCACCTCGGCCGGCAGGTGGCCCTGTTCGGCGATCGAGCGGGCGAATGCCACGTCGACACCCTTGACCGCATTCACCGGGACCTTGGCCAGCCGTTCGGGCTTGGTGGCGGCGACCTCTTCGATCTCCACGCCGCCTTCCACCGAGCACATGGCCAGGTAGGTGCGGTTGGCGCGGTCGAGCAGGAAGGAGATGTAGTACTCCTCGGCGATATCGCTGGCCTCGGCGACCAGCAGCTTCTTCACGACGTGGCCCTTGATGTCCAGGCCGAGAATGTTCTTCGCGTGGTTGTAGGCGTCGTCGGGGGTCGCAGCGTATTTCACGCCACCGGCCTTGCCGCGTCCGCCGACCTTGACCTGCGCTTTGACCATCACCGGGCGACCGATCTCTTCGGCGATGGCCTTGGCCCCGTCAGCGGTGTCTGTCACCCGGCCGGGCGTCGTCGGGACGTTGTGCTTGGCGAACAGCTCCTTCGCCTGATACTCAAAAAGATCCATGGGCTCACTTCTGTGTGTCGGCCTGGCTGTCTGTTTGTACGCGAGCTCAGGGTTTCCCGACGCCCGCTTGCGGGAACTGTATCGACACGGCCTTAACGTCCCGTCGTCGGCATCGGTGGATGTGTCAGATCTCACCGGGCGGTCGCGCGTGATTCAAATCACAATCCCCGGCGGATTCCTGGCTTAGCTTGCGACCTCCCCAGGTCGCCGGTTAACGTCGCAGGGTCCAGATAACGGTATGGTTACGGCTCGAGGGACAATCAGTTTGACTCAGCAAATCCCGGCACCGTCTCCTGTGCAAGGAGAGCTTTCGGCGTCCCGCGGCAGCTTGTCAGCCCCCAATCGCAACGAAGTCACCGACATCATTCCTTTCAATGAGTTCGGCAGGCTCGACGACCTGGATTTCAGCGCAAATTCGCACTTCGACAAAGAAGCGCAGGTCCTGCGCGCACCTGAGCTCGACGACCTGGACGACACCGACAACCTCGTCGTCATGAATCTGGCCGGCCCCAGCGTTTCGGCGCGCCGCATCGAACCACTCCGGCGTGACACGCACCGCGGCAATGGCGACCCGGAGTTGATGGCCCGACGCGGGCAACACCGCAAAGAGCTGACCGGCCCGGCTCGGGGTCGCGTGCTGATCGGCGCGATGGCGGCCGGCGCCGCCGCGGCCGCGGCGCACTCCGCCACCGAGACCCCAGACCACTCCAAAGCCCAGGCCGTGCTGGCCGCCCAAGCCGCAGCGACCAGCGGCGGGCCGATCAGCACGTCCGGCGGCGGTATGCAGATGGTGACCGTGCGGCCGGCCGCGAACGTCGCCGTCCACAACGCCGAACTGGCCCACGGCGTCGCGTTCGCTCAAGAACGCGCCCAGCGTGAGGCCAGGCTGCAGCAGCCGCTGTTCGTCATGCCGACCAAGGGCATCTTCACCTCGGGCTTCGGCTACCGGTGGGGTGTCCTGCACGCCGGCATCGACCTCGCGAACTCGATCGGCACCCCGATCCGGGCGGTCTCCGACGGCGTCGTCATCGATGCGGGCCCAACCGCCGGCTACGGCATGTGGGTCAAGCTGCGTCACGCCGACGGCACGGTCACGCTGTACGGCCACGTCAACACCACCATGGTCAGCGTGGGTCAGCGTGTGATGGCCGGCGACCAGATCGCCACCATGGGCAACCGCGGGAATTCCACCGGCCCGCACTTGCACTTCGAGGTACTGCTGGGCGGCACGCAGCGGGTGGACCCGGTGCCGTGGCTGGCCAAGCGCGGTCTGTCTGTCGGCACCTTCGCCGGTTGACCGGTGACCGACCCGAACAGTCCCGCTCCAGGCGATCGCCCGCCTCCCGCACCCCCAAGCGGGCCCACGCACGCGGCCGGCGATCCTGAGCAGGCCCCTCAAACGACGCGCATCATTCGCCGGGCGCCGACCGGGCCCTTGCCTCAGGCGGTTGACGACGCCCGCACCACGCACATCCCGCGCCCGCCGTCGCCCCCGCAATACGCTCCGCCGATCCGGCCGCCCGCGATGGCACGTAGCCCCTACGGCGAACCCAGCCGGACAACGGCGGTGGCCGCCGCAGCCGTCAGCATCATCAGCGGCTGGGCCACCTCGGTGGTGGCGACCGACCTGATCGCGGGCTGGTGGAGATCGGACCGGCTGTTCTGCGTCGCAGTGGCGTTCCTCGCGTTGGTGTTCGCTCTTGCCACGATCTCCGGGGTGATCATGCTACTGCTACGCCAACCGCTGAGCCGCTACCTGATCGTGGCGGGCGCCGTGGTCGCGATCTTGACCTACCTCGGCGTGTTCATCGCCGGCGCACGGGTGGCCTGGATCGTGCACACCCTGCCAATTCTGCCGATCACCAGCGCCGTACTGACCTTGCTGCCGCGTACGCGGGATTGGCTGCTGGAGTAAGGCTCAGTTGCGCGCCTCCTCTTCAGGCCGTCCCGCCCGGCATCGTCGGAGCGCTAGAGCTTCGACACCGGAGCGTGGTTGTGCATCAGCTTGACCCGCCCCGAACTGCCGAAGTCGATCAGCGACATCGCTGATTCGCCGACGCCCGAGACCTCTTCGACCCGGCCCAGGCCGTACTTGTCGTGGGTGACCCGGTCGCCGGGTGCCAATACCAGCAGCGGCCGCTTGCCGGCTGCGCCGCGGGTCGGCGACGGCCGCGGTGCGCCGAACCGGCCGGCGCCGCTGACCGGCGCGCTGAACGACGGCGTCGGGTCGGTGCGACGCCAGTCGATGAGCTCCTGCGGGATCTCGCGCAGAAACCGCGATTCCGGGTTGAGCATCGGCTGTCCCCACGACGACCGGACCTTGGCGCGGCTGACGTAGAGACGCTGCCGCGCCCGGGTGATACCGACGTAGGCCAGTCGACGCTCCTCGGAAAGCTCGCCGGCGTCGCCCAAAGCCCGCATGTGCGGGAACATTCCGTCTTCCCATCCGGTGACGAACACCACCGGGAATTCCAGTCCCTTGGCGGTGTGCAGCGTCATCAACGTCACCAGACCGGCTGTGTGCTCGGGGATTTCATCGGTGTCGGCGACCAGAGACACGCGTTCCAAGAATTGGGCCAGCACACCGGTGTCCGGCACGTCCTCGTCGTCGGGCACGTCGTCGAGCGCGGCGGCGTTGGCCAGATCGGTGGCGAATTCGTGTGCGACGCTGACGAGTTCGTTGAGGTTGTCCAGCCGGGCCAGGTCTTGCGGGTCGGAGGACGA
>DASXJI010000044.1:0-3995 GCA_036497495.1 Mycobacterium sp. | reverse complement strand
CGCACCCGGCGTTCGATGGACAGCCCGTGGTCCATCAGCTCCAGGAAGTAGTTCTCGGGTCCGAAGATCTCCCGCCACTTGGCGGCCGACTCCAGTGCTTCGCGGTGGTGCCCGAGCCGCAACCGGGTCTGCACCTCTCCGGACGGGCAGCCGGTGGTGGCGATGACGCCGTCGGCATGCTCGGCGATCAGCTCGGCGTCCATCCGCGACCACTTGCCCAGCTGACCCTCGAAGGACGCCAGCGACGACAGCTTGAACAGGTTGCGCAGACCGGTGGCATTCTCCGCGACCATCGTCATGTGGGTGTAGGAGCCGCTGCCGGACACGTCGTCGCTCTTCTGCCCCGGATCACCCCACAGGATGCGTTTGGTCTCGAAACGTGAAGCCGGCGCGACGTAGGCCTCGATGCCGATGATCGGCTTGATACCCGCCGCGGTGGCGCCGTTGTAGAACTCGCTGGCCCCGAACATGTTGCCGTGGTCGGTCATGCCGATCGCGGGCATCTGTAGTCGCTGCGCCTCGGCGAGCATCGGCGCAACCTTCGCGGCACCGTCCAACATCGAGTACTCGGTGTGGTTGTGCAGGTGCACGAACGACTTGCTCATAGGGACGCCAGTCTATGGCCGCACACCGACGCGCACCCGGCGTGTCGGCGAGTGTGTCGTGCCCTTCGGCCAACTCACGAGCCCCGAACTCACGAGCCCCGAACTCACGAGCGGAGCGCGACGGTGTCGGGATCGTTGCGGACGTGCCGGCCGTCCGGACTCACGCCCCGGCCGTCTGCGGTGTCGTTCGGCACTTCGGGCGCTGCTTCCGAGACGGGCGTCGTCGGCCGTTCTGCTCGCCGGCGCGGCGCGGGCGGCGGCGGCTTGGACGGCCACCAGTTCGCCTTCCCGACCAGCACGGCGATGGCGGGCACGGTGATGGTGCGCACCAGGAAGGTGTCCAGCAGAAGCCCAGTCCCGATGATGAAACCGGCCTGAACCAGAGTGCTGATGCTGGCGAACAACATGCCGAACATCGACGCCGCGAAAATGACACCCGCCGCGGTGATCACACCGCCCGTCGAACCCACCGTGTGGATCACGCCGGAGCGTATCCCGTGCGGTGACTCCTCCCGCAGCCGCGAAATGAGCAGCAGGTTGTAATCCGCGCCCATGGCGACCAACACGATGAACGTGAGTCCCGGGATGCTCCACGTCAATGACTGGCCGAGAATGAACTGAAAGACGATGACGCCGATGCCGAGTGCCGACAAATACGAGATCACTACTGAGGCAATGAGGTACAGCGGCGCGACCACAGCGCGGAGTATCGCGACCAGAACCACGAACACAATCAAAATGGTCATGACGATGATGAGATTGATGTCTTGTCCGTAATAGGCGCGGGTGTCTCGCAGCATCGCGGTGACTCCCGATGCCGATATCGAGGCTTCCTTGAACAACGCATCCGGGTGCGGCCCCCGAGCGGCATCGACGATGCCGCGGATCTGATTCATCGCATCGGTGCCGAAGGGATAGAGCTTGGTTTGAACCAGGTACCGCGCCGTGTGTCCATCGGGTGAGATGAAGGCCGTCAGCGCGCTGTTCAATCCTCCACCGGTGTGCTCGGTTTGCTTGATCAGGTCTTTGACGCCGTCGATCATCTGATGAATCGCGTCGGCGTAATTGTGTGCATCCTGCTGCGTTTCTGCCGTGCGTTGCCTCTGACCCGTGTCGTCGTTGCCCAGCACCCGTAGGTCGTTGCTGGCGTCGTCCAGTATTTGGCGCATATTTCGCGACGCCACCTCGATGGTGTTCGCATCGGGAAAGTTCTCCAGCCTTACGGCGAAATCAGACATCTTCTTCAGCGCTCCACCGTTGCGGGTGGTAGTCGCAACGACGTCCAGCACCGTCACCGGCGAAGCGTCGACGGTGTTGGCGATCTCCGCGACATCCAGCGACATGGCGAAGCCGAGCGCACGCACGGTGCTGACGAACATGGCCGTGTCGTCGACTTGGATGGCCGGGTCGGCCGGCGGGGCCAGGGCGGCCAGTTCGGGTGGAAGGCCCATGTCGGGAGTTGAGGTCCCGGTACTGGCGACCGAATACAGCAGGGACGCGACGTTGGGGAATCCGTCGGCTCCCTCGCCGTCCGATTTATCGCGCTTGTCGCGCTTATCGGTGGAACCTCCGGAAGAACCGATTGTTAGTCCATCATCCGCGGATTTCTTGTCGGCCGATTTCGGCGTGGGCACCGGGGCGCCGTGGATCGCCGCGATATCAGGCAGTTGGCTCACCCGCTGTTCCAGCTGCTTCAGATCAACGAGAGCCGGCGGTTTCCGCAGGTCCTGTGATGACTGGACGACGAGATACTCGGGAATGGTGGCGTTCAACGGAAAATGTTCGGCCAGCGTCCGGTATCCGACGGAGCTTTCGACGGAATGCGGGAGTGTTTTGCTGTCGTCGTAGTTGAAGCGGGCGAACGTCGCGCAGCCGGCCAGGATAACCAGCACCGTGAGACTGCCGATCAGATGACTCACGGGTCGTCGAACAATGCGGATACCCGAGCGCCGCCAGAACCGGGTGGTGAGCTCGCGGCGTGGCTTGATCCAACCTCGCCTTCCGGCCAGGACCATCAGGGCCGGCAGGAATGTCACAGCGGCCAGCAACGCCACCGCGATAGAACAGGCCAACGCGGGACCGACGTTTCTGAAGGCCCCCAAGTGAGTGAAGACCATCCCGAGAAAGGTGATCGACACCGTGGCCGCAGACCCGGCGATGACTTTGCCGATCGAGGTCAGCGCCGTGACAACAGCTTGATCCGACGGCATGCCCTGCCGCAAGTAGTCGTGATATCGGCTGATCAGAAACACGGCGTAGTCGATACCGGCCCCGGCCATCATCGTCGTCATCAAGGTGATCGTCTGGCTGGAGACGCCCAGACCGAGTTCGGCGATGCCCGCCACGATGGACTGCGCGACAGCTACCGACACGCCGATCGTGATCAACGGCAACATCATTGTGAACGGATTGCGATAGATGACCAACAAGATGATCAGCACCATGATCACGACGGCGGCCTCGATCACGTGCATATCGCGGATACCGATGTACATCAGGTCGTCCCCGGTGGCCGCGGGGCCGGTCAGGTTTGACGTCAGCGTGGTCCCGGCGACGGATTTTTTGACGATGTCGGCAACCCTGCCGAACCCCTCATGCAGTTCCGGTGTGCCCACACCGCCGGAGAGCACCATGGGCAGATACCAGGCTTTGTGATCCTTGCTGGTCATCGCCTCGCGCAGGGCGGGTGTGTGGATGAAGTCCTGCAGCATCACTATGTCGCGGGTGTCCGGCCGCAGGTTGTCGGCCAGGGTGCGGTAGGTGCTGAGGTCGGAGGGGTTCAGACCGTACTCGTCGGTCAGGACGACCAGCAGGACGTTTTCATTCTCGGAGCCGGACTGGTTGAACGCCTGGGAGATCTGTCTTGTCGTGACCAGCACCGGAGCGTCGTTCGGCAGGATGGGGACCGGCCGCTTGCTGGCCATCTCGGTCAGCGGTGGAATCGTCACCGACAGAACGGCGGCGAGCGCGATCCAGA
Organism: Mycobacterium sp.; assembly: GCA_036497495.1. GTDB lineage: Bacteria > Actinomycetota > Actinomycetes > Mycobacteriales > Mycobacteriaceae > Mycobacterium. The sequence goes on along the minus strand of DASXJI010000044.1, from coordinate 413 downwards.
ACCCGATGACGGCCCACGGCCAGCGCTGCACAGCCACGCCGATCCAGCCGAACGGCCCCCTGGCTTCGGACATAGCGGCTCCACGCGCCCCCCGCAACATCCGGCCAGGTTACCGCCGTTCGCTGGATCTGTAGAGCCTTCGGACGTAGCGAGTCAGCCCGCGCCGCTATCCGGAGAGCTGGACGAACTGCTTCAGCGACTTCTCGACGTCACCTTGGCGGCGCGGGAAGCTCGCTGGGCCACGCCTCGTGCATAACCCGCCACTCGTCGGCTCACGTCGACAGCGGCCATCAGCGACTGGGTCCGCCGCGGAAGCGGTTGCCGATCCGCAGGCCGGGCAGCAGCAGACTGCGTGGCACATACCGGCCGCCGATGCTTACGGCCTTCGGCACGATTCCGGGCACCACGCTGCG
>DASXJI010000043.1:0-5483 GCA_036497495.1 Mycobacterium sp. | reverse complement strand
AGATCCTCAAACGCTTCCCGGAATGGGAGGTCGACCTGTCGAAAGCCAAACTCAGCCCGACATCGACGGTGCGGGGATGGGAGTCGATGCCGGCCTCGACACCATGACCGGTCGCGTCGAGGGCAAGGTCGCGTTCGTCAGCGGGGCAGCCCGCGGGCAGGGCCGCAGTCACGCCGTCCGGCTGGCTGAAGAGGGCGCCGACATCATCGCCATCGACGTCTGCGGGCCGATCGACAACCTCAGCTACCCGCATGCAACGCCGGAAGACCTCGACGACACAGTGGATTTGGTCAAGGGTCTCGGCCGGCGCATCGTGTCCGCCCGAGTCGACGTGCGTGACTACGAAGCGTGCAAGGCCGCGGTGGACAGCGGCGTCGAACAGCTCGGTCGTCTCGACGTCATTGTCGCCAACGCCGGTGTCGGCACCGACGGCAGAATGCTGCACAAGATCCGGGAAAGCGTCTGGCAAGACATGATCGACATCAACCTCAGCGGCGTCTGGCACACGGTCAAAGCGGGTGTGCCACATCTGCTTTCGGGTGGCCGCGGTGGGTCCATCGTGCTCACCAGCTCGGTGGGCGGCCGTAAGGCCTATCCGAATACCGGCCACTACATCGCCGCCAAGCACGGTGTCATCGGCCTGATGCGCACCTTTGCCGTGGAACTCGGGCAGCACATGATCCGGGTCAATTCGGTGCTGCCCACCCAGGTCAGCACCCCGATGTTGATGAACGAGCAGACGTACCATCTGTTCCGTCCGGATCTGGAGAATCCTGGTCCCGACGACTTCGCCCCGATCTCCCAGATGATGCACACCCTGCCGGTGCCCTGGGTCGATGCAATTGATATCAGCAACGCCGTGTTGTTCCTCGCCTCTGATGAATCTCGTCACATCACAGGCGTTTCGCTTCCCGTCGACGCGGGCAGCTTACCCAAATAATCAACAATCAAATCGGGAGAAAACAAATGCCTGAATTCGACTACGAGGAAATGAAGAAGGAAGCCGAGCAATACATCAAGTTCGAGAAGGACAAGAAGAACCGCATCGCCTACATCACCTTCGATCGCCCCGAAGCCCAGAACGCCACCAGCCTGGGTATGCGACAGAACTATGCCGACCTCATCCACAAATGCAACGTCGACGACGACGTCAAGGTCGTCGTCATCCGTGGCGAGGGTGATGATTTCGGCAGCGGCGGCGACCTGCCCGAGCAGCGCCCGATGCTCGAGAACCCGGGCTTGCCGCTGCATCACGAGCTCGCGATCAATGACGACGACGTCAAGTACCCGCCAGGTGGTACCTACCGCTACCTGTCCACCGTCACTGACTTCTACGCCAAAGCCCGGGCCGGAAACCGCCCGCTCCAGGAGCTTCGGAAGATCAGCATCATCGAGGCCAAGGGCTACTGCTATGGCTGGCACTTCTACCAAGCCGGCGACGCCGACCTGGTGATTTCGTCCGACGACGCTCTGTTCGGGCACCCGGCTTTCCGCTACGTCGGCTGGGGACCGCGGCTGTGGTGGTGGGCCGAGACGATGGGGCTGCGCAAGTTCTCCGAAATGCTCTTCACTGGACGACCTTTCAGCGCGAAGGAGATGTACGACTGCGGCTTCGTCAACAGCGTGGTGCCGCGCAACAAGCTGGAGGCCGAGACGGAGAAGTACGCGCTGGCGTGCTCGCGGTCCCGCCCGACCGACACCGTCGCGGTGCAGAAGACCTTCCTCGAGCTGTACAAGCAGCACAAGGGCGAGTATTTCGGCAGCCTGCTGACCGGCATGGTCGAGGGCATGCTGCCGATGATCAAAAACGACGCAGAAGAGGTCGACCTCACCGGTGGCACATTCGAGAAGGGTCTCAACAACGTCGTGAAGGACAACGACCTCAACTTCCCGCCGGAGTGGCGCCTGAGCCGCTCGGGGCGCGCCAAGCCCTGACGTCTCGAGGTATGGCATGTCGGCGCTGACTGGTATCAGGATCGTCGAGCTGGCGGAATCGGTTGCCGGAGAATACTGCGGGAAGCTTCTCGCCGACTTCGGCGCCGAGGTGATCAAGATCGAACGCCCGGGTGGTAGCCCCACCCGGGTGATGGCGCCGCTGGTCGGCGACGGTGGCGGACCAGAACGCAGTGCGGTGTTCGCGTACGTGAACACCAACAAACGTTCGGTCCAGCTCGACCTCGACTCGGCCGATAAACTCGAGCTACTGCACACGATCATCGCCACCGCCGACGCGGTCATCGACGATCACGCACCTGCGTGGGCCGACGCGATGGGCGTCTCGGCGGCCGAGGTCGCTCGTCGTCACCCAAGCGTGGTGTTCTGCTCGGTCACGCCGTACGGCATGCAAGCGCCGCCGGAGCTGCACAACGCCAAGAGCTTCAACGTCTTTCACGGCAGCGGTTGGGGTCTTCACACCCCCAGCCATGCCGACCCGGCCAACCCGCCACTGAAAGGTCCCGGGCGCTTCTTAGCCGACTATGAGGCCGGACTCGATGCGGCCCTGTGCGTCGCCTCGTCGCTGTTCTGGCATCTGCACACCCGAGCCGGCCAGTTCATCGACGTGTCGGCGCACGCCGTGCTGGCGTCGCGCGCCGATTGCGTGCTGGGCAGGTTCATCACCGGCGAGGTCACGCCGGAGAACACCCGCGACGACTACGACCAGCAAGGCCCCGCCTCCTTTTTCGCCTGCGCGGATGGGTTCGTCTACCTCTACATGACCAGCGGTGATCACTGGGCCGGACTGAAAATGCTGATCGGCCAACCGGACTGGCTCAACGAGTTCGAGGACGATTGGCTGGAGTTCTCGGTCACCCCGGAAAAGGTGGCGAAGTTTCACCACGGGTTCGCCGGATGGATCCGCGAGCTCGGCAAGGACGCGGCATCCGAACAGGCGCAGCGGCTGGGAGTCCCGCTGGTGCCCGTCAAAAGCGCTGCCGATCTGAAGACCTCACCCCAGTACCGTCACCGCGGCTTCTTCCACGACGTCACTCATCCAGTATTGGGGGACGCGGCCTACGCCGGTGTGCCCTACCTGTTGAGCGCATCACCCGCGCGCATCATCAGCGCGGCACCCGCCCTGGGTGAACACACCGACGAAATACGTCGCAGCGTCGAGATGCCACGCACGACACCGGTGGTCAGATCACCACAACTCAAGCCACCCAAGGTGTCCCGGGGTGGCCCGCTGGAAGGTGTTCGGGTCGTCGAGCTCACCAAGGTGTGGGCCGGTCCATACGCCGGCAAGCTGCTGGCGTTCCTGGGCGCCGAGGTGATCAAGGTGGAAAGCTCGACCCACCCTGACGAGATGCGCGCGTACGGCGGCACCGACATCAACCACGCCCCGTTTTTTCTCAGCATCAATCCCGAAGTGCTCAGCGTGGAGTTGGACCTCAAATCCGTGACCGACATCGGACGGCTCCGGGAGCTGATCGCCCGCAGCGACATTGTCATCAACAACCTGCGGCCCGGCGCGATGGAACGGATGGATCTCGGCTACGAGCAGCTGAAAGGCGTTAAACGGGACATTATTTCGGTGTCGATCAAGATGTGGGGCAACGACGGGCCGTTTGGTTACCAGACCGGCTACGCGCCGTGCTTCGCCGCATTGGCCGGGGTCGCTTCACTTGTGGGTTATCCCGGCGGCCCGCCGCTGGGTACCAGCATGCGGTACGGCGATTCCACCGTCGGTGCCGCCGCCGCGTTCGCCGCCGTCGTGGCGTTGCTGCACCGCGAGCTGACCGGTGAAGGCCAATTCGTGGACGTGTCGGCGGTGGAAACCATGTCGTCGATGATCGGCGACTGCCTGCTCGCCCAGGAACTCACCGGTGCGCAGTTGCTGCCCGACGGCAACCGGCACGCCGACATGGCCCCGCACAGCTGCTACCCGTGCGTCGGCGGCGGCTGGATCAGCATTGCGGTGGACGACGAAACTCAATGGCGCCGGCTGTGTCACGAGCTCGATGCCACCCGGCTGGTCGACGACCCCCACTATGCCACCCTGGCGGATCGACTCGAGCACACCGACGCGCTCGACCTCGACATCGCGAAGCTCACCCGAAACCACGATGCGGGACAGCTGGCGCAGCGACTCAGGACGGCCGGCGTGCCGGCCGCCAAAAGCGCGACGGCTCTGGACATCATCAGCGATCAGCTGTTGTGGGACCGTGAGCTGTACCGTTTCGTCACCGACCACCGCGAGGGCCAACGGCCAGTCCTCGCGGCGCCATGGCGGATGTCGGTCGTGGAGGCCGAGATCGCACGCGGTGCGCCCGATCTCGGCGAACACAACGACTATGTTCGTGACGAGATCTTGTGCGCTCACGCGATGGAGGGAACTTGACTGACACGCTGACCGGCACCGTGGCGCTGGTCACCGGCGCCAGCAGCGGCATCGGCGCCGCGACCGCGCGGGCCTTGGCCGAGCACGGCGCGGCCGTCGCGCTGCTCGCGCGTCGCGCCGATCGTCTCGAGCAACTCAAAGCCGACATCGAATCGGCCGGCGGCACGGCGCTATCGGTGCCCACCGACGTGACCGACGCCGACCAGGTCGCCGCCGCGGTGCAGCGCACCGTCGACGAGTGGGGACGGCTGGACACCGTGGTGAACAATGCGGGGCTGATGCGGATGTCGCCGGCCGCCGAAGCGCCACTGCAGGACTGGGACGACCTGGTACGGGTCAACATCCAGGGGGTCTTATACGTCACCCGCGCCGCGATCCCCCACCTGATCGAGGCCGCCGCCGACTCGCCACGCGGCGTCGCCGATCTGGTCACCATCAGTTCGACCGCCGGTTGGGTCGCCCGACCGGGTACCGCCGTCTATTCGCTGACCAAGTTCGGCGTGAATGCGTTCAGCGAGGGTATCCGTCAGGAACTGATCGGCAAGCGAGTACGGGTCGCCGTGGTGGGCCCCGGCACTGTCGACACCGAGATCAGCGACCACCTGCCCGACCAGGCGCGTGCGGCGTTCGATCGGCAGACCGCGGACATGGTCAAGCTGGCGTCCGAGGACATCGCCGACGCTGTGTTGTACGTCGTCACCCGCAACCGCCGCGTAGCTGTCAACCACATGCTGGTCCGCGCCGCCGAACAGACCTGGTGATGTCCGCGGATCGATGGGTGACCGGCGACCACTTCGGCCTTCCGATCCCCGCCGATCCCGCAGCGTTGCATTCCGGTGGCGCAGCGTTTCTCACCGAGGCATTCCGTACCTCGGGTGCACTGGACGCCGGTGATGCCGTCATGCGGATCAGCCGATTCGACGAGGTCCCAGGCGGAAGCACCGGCCGCAAACTGCTTTTGACCGTCGAGTACGACAAGCCCGGCACCCACACCGACTTGTTCGTGAAGTTCTCCCGCGATTTCGACGACCCGATCCGCGACCGCGGGAAGACCCAGATGGAATCGGAAGTCTTGTTCGCCTCGCTGTCACGCGAACCGGGTTTTCCGATCACCGTGCCGGCCGCTCAATTCGCCGACTACCAC
>DASXJI010000042.1:0-4626 GCA_036497495.1 Mycobacterium sp. | reverse complement strand
CGACCTCCCGGTCTCGATGCACGCCTCGGACAGTGGTTACTCCGAGTTCGCGAGTGTGTGGGAGCCAGGCGACGAGTTCCTTCCGTTCAAGCCGACGGCATTCCGCAGCTTCGCGATGGGCCACCGGCCGATCCTGGACGCCATGGGTGCGTTGGTCTGCCACGGCGCGCTGTCACGCAACCCCGAGCTGCGCATCCTGTCGATCGAGAACGGCGCCGACTGGGTACCGGACCTGTTCAAAGGCCTCAAGGGCGTCTACAAGAAGATGCCGCAGGCCTTCCTCGAGGACCCGATCGAGGCATTCAAGCGGTGCGTGTACATCACGCCGTTCTGGGAGGACCGGTTCACCGAGATCGTCAACATGGTCGGCACCGACCGGGTGCTGTTCGGCTCTGACTGGCCGCACCCCGAGGGCCTCAAAGACCCGATCAGCTTCGTCGACGAGCTCACCGACTTCGGCGAAGAGGACGTCGCCAAGATCATGGGCGGCAACCTGATGAAACTGATGAAGGTCGCCAAGCCGGTCTCGGCCTGATTCGCCGCGCACCGTGGCCGCATCGTCAGGCTTCAAGCCTGGCGCGGACAGCGGCGAGGCGTTCCGCCAGCTCGGTTTCGTTGATGAGCCCGCGCCGCACCAGCGAGTGCGCCAGCGCTACCAACCGGTTCTCCGGATACGGTAAGTCAGAGTAGTCAGTTGCTGACAGCGTGTCTTCATCACTGCGCTGGTCGACGCCGGGTAGCGCTGCGCCGGAGCTGCATTGGTCAAGCGCGTCGCAGATCCCGTCGAGGCTCGTTTTCCAGGGCGGCAGCGGGTTGTCGACGCCGTATTTCGCCGCCATACGGCCCCAGACCTGGTTTCTTTCAACAATTTTCGCCAACGGCGCGATCGAGGAACCCTCGGCTGGATCTCGTTTCCTTGAGTTGGTCACCGGCCGCCCTGCCTATTGGTCCACGGGATGAATAGCCGGGCGGGTCTCGGTCACCGCGTTGGTCGTCACATCCACCTTCGGTAAGGCGACACCGATCAGGCAGTCGCGGGTGATGATCTCGACCAGCTGATCCTCGGTCCAGCCGTCCGTTCCATTGGGGCGCACCGGCATCACCATGAAACGGTGCTTCTGGTTCGAGTCCTCAACACGGATTTCGACATCCTCCGGCAGATATAGGCCAAACTCCGCGAGCACTTGTCGCGGCCAGCGCACTATGCGACGACGGAAGTTGGGCGTGCGGTACCACTCCGGTGAGTTGCCCAGAATCGGACGCGGATAGCAGGAGCACAGCGTGCACACGATGACGTGGTGCAGGGTCGGCGTGTCTTCGAGCACGTGGAACGCGGTGAAATCACTCGGTGTCCCGAAGCCTGTGGGTTGCAACCAGTCCACGCCCACTTCTTTGCTGGCGGCCATCGGATCGGCGCGCACCAGCTCCTTGAAGTCGGCGTCGAGCCAGGCCCGCGCCACAAGATGTGCGGCAGGGGTCGGGCCGATCTGCTCTGCGAACTCGGTGAAGTGACGGTGTTCCTCGGCGGTGAAAATTCCCTTTTCTATGCATAATTCGCGAAGAGCGATCTCGAGGACTTCGAAGTCGGTGATCTCATCGACCATGGGCGCGGCGGTACGGTGGTGATCATGGTCGTGGTCGGTCATGCTGCCACCTCGAGCCACCGCTCAGGAATTTCGGTCTGCAGTGTGTCGTTGCCGAGACCGGTGTAGTTGTGCCACAACTCTGACATGTTGAACCGCACAATGTAAAACCATTCGGGCTTCTGGTCAGGCCCATCCCACGTCTCGTCTTCGGCGGCCGGACTTTCATAGGAGACCACCGCGATCTCGCCCGTCGCGCCGCGCACGTACTCCTGAGTGCGGGTGTAAAGCAGCACGGGAAGGTTGCGCACCATAACCTTGTCGCCAACGTTGAACTTCGGCTCGCCGGCCTGTCCGGCAAACACTTGCGGGTCGCCCTTGCCGACCGCGTGCGCGTGGTGCCGATTGCGCTTGACCATGGAAGGATCACCTTCGAACTTGGGGCTGGCCTCCAAGGGCTTTCGCCGCAACCCAGCCGCATACCGTGCCTTGACCTCGGCCATGCGTTCGGCCAATTCACTGAGTCCGATGTGATGTTTTTCGGCGAGTACGCGCGCGACAGCCAGCAGCCACCGCCCGTAGTAGGGCAGACCGAGGTAGATGGTGCGACCCACGTCGACGTTGCCCATCCGGCGCCTTTCCTCGGACAACCAGATGCCACGCCAGCCGAGAACCTCACACATGACGTAGGTGTTTTCTTCCCACATCTCATACTGTTTGTTCTCGAATTCGACAGGGGCATCCGGCTCACCACCGACATCATGGGGGGTCTTCATGTAGGCGGTGAACCGGTCGTGATCAATGAGATCCGGGGTCGGTGCGTCCGGGAGTTCGGGGTAAGACGATTGGAGGCGCGCAACCAGTTCCAGTTGCGCCGCCCGATCCGACGGGGTCGTCATAAGCATTCCGTTCGTTATCAAGATCTAGATCGATTGCCTTGCAGCGGCGTCCAGCGCTGTGAATACACTTCACTCCTACGGCGAACATCGCGCAACCGTTAATCGAATTCGAATGTAGCGGCGTCCGGTAATGTCACCGGAATGGAACGGCGCACCATGGAAGCGGTTATCTACGAACGTGAACCGCCGATCGCGCGGATCATCCTGAACCGGGCCGACAAGGCCAACACCAAGGATGCGACGTTGGTGCAGGAGGTCGACGCCTGCCTGCACGAAGCCGACCGTGACCGCGACATCAAAGTCGTGGTCATCAAGGCCAACGGAAAAGGTTTCTGCGGCGGCCACGTGGCCCGCTGGGGTCCCGACGAGAATCCCTATCCCGATTTCGGGGACACCTTCGAGGACCTCTACAAAGGCACCGCCGACCTGTTTCTGTGGCCGACGTTGTACCTGTGGGAGTTTCCGAAACCGACGATCTCGCAGATTCACGGCTACTGCATGGGTGGTGGGATTTATCTGGGCCTGCTGACCGACTTCTGCGTGGCATCCGAGGACGCGTACTTTCAGATGCCGCTTGCCCAGAGCCTCGGTGAACCCGGTGGGCACACCATGATCGAGCCATGGCTGCTGATGAATTGGCATCGCACCATGGACTGGTTGCTGCTGGCGCCGACGCTATCGGCGGCCGAAGCGCTGGAGTGGGGGCTGCTCAACAAGGTGGTGCCCCGCGACGATCTCGAGAACACCGTCGAGGAGATGGCTCGCAAGGTCGCCCAGATCCCGCTCACCACATCGATGGCGGTCAAGAACAGCGTTAAGCGCGCTTACGAGTTGATGGGTATGCGGGTGCACCTGCAAGTGAGCCACATCCTGACCAACATGGTTGGCGCTGCTTCCGACGTCCAGGAACGTCGAGCCCAGCTCATGCAATCGGGTTTGAAGCCAAGGGATTTCGTCGGCCGCGACGAAGCCGCGGGCGATTAGGGCACAATTTCACATATTTACGGTGCACCATGCATTATGAGGGGCTTTCTGGGCATCTTGCCGTGGGCGTTGCGATCATGCACGGGCGGCAGTGAGCTCGCCGAGTCCGAGTTTGGCTCGTAGCCAACCGCCCATTTCTGTTACCGCATCGTCCACCTCGGGCACCCGTCCGGCGGCGATGATGAATGAATGCTGACCCGCGGGAACCGACCGTAGCTGGACGTCGTTGCCCGCTGCTTGGGCCCGCCGGCCGAGTTCCACGGCTTCGCCTGCAAGCACCTCATCTGCGCCGTAGTAGATCGCTGTCGGCGGGAGCCCGGCAAGGTCGGCCTCCAAGAGGTTGACTCGCGGGTCGTTCCAGTCGACGCCGGTGCCGTCGAGCCAGAACGATCGGAACATCTCCAGCAACGGACGCGACAACAGTTTGTCGGTCCCGGAGTTGCTGTCGATGGTGGAATTGGCCAGTGTCATATCGACCCACGGCGAGATCGACAAAATCGCGCCGGGCAACACGGCCCCGGAATCGCGCAATCGCAGAGCGAGACTGATGGCGAAGTTGCCGCCGACCGAGTGCCCGACGCTGGCGATCTTGTGCGGCTGGTAGCCCTGCTCGATCAACCACCTGTACGCGTTGTCGACGTCGTCGACCTGTGCGGGGAATTTATGCTCCGGCGAACGCCGATAGTTGAGCACCAGCGACGGCACCCCGGCTGCTTTGGCGAGATGCGCCGCGGCCTTGCGATCGGAATACATCGATGCGACAACCGTGCCGCCCATATGGTTGTGCAGCAGCACTGCGCTGTCGTCGCTGCCGGCGGGCACGCACCAAAGCGCCTCGACGCCACCGGCATTCTGCTCGACGTAAGTGACGCCTTCGGGCTCTGTCGCCGCAAGGTGGATTGTTTCGATGATGTCGCGAATCGTCGGTAAATCGAGGTTCGGATCGGAGGTTCGTGTGTTGAGCGATGCGAGGAAGTTCGCAAATTCGATCGCTTGGGTGCTGGCCATTTTCGTTAACCTTTCTAGTGATTTATGTAGCGGGCTTTCTGGTGCACTGCTGGCGTCATGAACGAAGTGCGGGGCTCACTTGCGACTCCGGTGCGGTGCCGACCGCCAGTACCCCCATGGCTGCTTGTCGACGAGATACTGCTTGTAGCGCC